>CAZBKV010000081.1:0-6821 GCA_964492575.1 uncultured Verrucomicrobiota bacterium
CCCTTATTCCGGTTTTCATTAGAATTAGATGGTGAAGAAAGAGGGTGGTTTCAAGTTTCCTTGGGGGGTGACGAGAACCTAAAAGAGAGAAATTGCTAACATTAACGATAGCGGTGGCCCGAACACCTTTATCCCCCCCTTCCTAAAGCTCCTCCCCTATTCGATCCGAACTTCGTGAGCACCACAGATCACTTCCCCAATCACCCAGGCCCGCTCCCGCCGCTTCACCCAACGAAGGACCTCCTGGGCCTGATCAGAGGCAACAATAAGAACCAGCCCGATCCCCATGTTGAATACATGATACATCTCGGCCTCCTCCACCTGCCCCAGCTCCTGAATCAACCGAAAGACCGGCGGAATCGGCCAGCTCCCTTTTCGAATGACCACTCCGTATCGAGAAGGTAACACCCGGGGGATATTGTCCAGGAACCCACCCCCTGTAATATGGGCGATGGCCCGAATGATCCGCTCGTTCTGATTAAACCGTCTCAAAAGGGATTGAATCAACGGACCGTAACTGAGATGGATCCGCAACAGCTCCTCCGCCAAGGTGCACCCAAATTCTTCTACGTACCGATCCAAAGGCCACTTTGCCTGTTCCAGAAAAACCTTTCGAGCCAAGGAATATCCGTTGGTATGCAAGCCGTTGGAACGAATACCGATCAGGACATCCCCTCTCCGAACCTCCTTGCCGGTTAAGAGCTTCGACCGCTCAACCACGCCGACGATCATGCCGCTGACATCATATTCTCCTTCCTGATAAAAACCGGGCATTTGAGCGGTCTCCCCTCCGATCAAGGCACATCGATTTTCCCGACAGGCCTTGGCGAATCCGCGTACAAGATCGAGAAACACCGCCGGCTCGAGCCGGGCCATGGCCAGATAATCTAAAAAATAAAGAGGCTCGGCCCCAAGCACCGCGATGTCATTTACACAGTGGTTGACCAGGTCCTGGCCCACCGTATCATGCCGCCCCACCGCAAACGCAATCTTCAGTTTGGTTCCCACTCCATCGACGCTGCTGACTAAGACCGGCTCCTGATAGCGCTTCGTATCTAACGCAAACAATCCACCAAATCCTCCTACTTTCCCTAAGACACCCCGACGATACGTCGACCGAAGGAGCCGGGGCAGCTCTTCCTTCACTTTGTTCGCCAGGTCGATATCGACCCCTGCCTGGGCATAGGCTCGTGGTTGCATCATCCGATCCTCTCTCCGGTTTTTGTCCACTTTTCTTCTAGTTTTTTGCGCCGACCCTTTGATCTGCTCTTCAGAAATTCTCAAAATAACCCGATTCGGTAGGCTTGTTGTATGCGCGAAAAATTGCCCTCCCGCAAAGCCGAATCTTCTCCATCATCACCTAGACTTGACCGGCCCTCTTTCCCAACGCACTCTAACTTTTTATGAAACCGAATCAAAAGAGATCCGGATGGCTCTTCGTAGGAGTGGCCTGTCTTTTCGGTCTTCACGCGATTCAAGGCGGGGAACAGCCTGCATTTCAAAAGATCCGATTAACCCCTTACTTCTGGGCCGAGGGCATTGCCGCTGCCGACTTCAACCAAGACGGACAGATGGACATCGCTTACGGTCCTTGGATCTTTTGGGGACCTCGATTCTGTCGCCGCTCCGCCTACCGTCCGGCTACCAATTTCTTTCTACTCCATCTACCCGACGGGACTACACGGCCCATCCCAGGGTACGAAGGGGCACTCGGCTCACAGAATGCCTACTCCGATTGCTTCTTCCTCTTTGTAGACGACTTCAATCAAGACGGCCGCCCGGATCTACTTCGAATCGGGATACCGGGAGAACCGTCGAGCTGGTACGAAAATCCCGGTCGTATGGGAGCCCCCTGGCCGGAACACCCGGCCATGGATATCCCGGACAACGAATCCCCCACCTACACCGACCTAACCGGAGATGGCCGGAAAGAGTTGGTCTGTTGTTCGCGAGGGTGCATTGGATTTGCCACCCCGGACTGGGATCATCCTTATCGGCCCTGGACCTTCCATCCAATCACCCCCAAACGCAGTTACTTTCGATATACCCACGGATTGGGAGTTGGGGATGTGAATGGAGATGGTCGAATGGACGTTCTCGAAAAAGACGGTTGGTGGGAACAACCCCAAGCCGGGCCTTTCCACACCCCATGGATCTTCCATCCCTATCCTTTCGCTCCCCAAGGAGCTGCTCAAATCTATGCTTACGACATTGATGGAGACGGTGATGCCGATGTCCTGACCTGTCTGCACCCTCATCGTTACGGCTTGGCCTGGTATGAACAGATCCGTCCAAACGGCCGAATCACCTTCCGCAAACATCTCATCATGGGCGCTCGCGGCGAACCAAGCCCCTGTGGAGTCTGCTTCTCTCAACCCCATGCCTTAACCCTGGCGGACATCAATGGGGACGGCTTATTGGACTTGATTACCGGCAAACGCTTCTGGGCCCATGGCCCTCATGGGGATGTGGAACCGAATGCCCCGGCGGTTCTTTATTGGTTTGAACTGGTACGAGATCCCCAAGGAGCTCATTACGTTCCTCATTTAGTTGACGATGACTCCGGGGTAGGAACCCAAGTGATAACAGCCGATATTGATGGAGACGGAGATCCCGATATCCTCACTGGAAACAAAAAAGGAGCCGCCCTCTTTCTGAATCGGGTTTGGCATCGCTAGCCTCTCACTCCCCCAGGAGCAAAAAGAAAGGTTCTTCCGTCTTTATGAATAAAGCGGAAGAAAAAACGGGTCTAACTTTAAGGAATAAGCGGTTCGGTGCAAAAGCAATAAACAAAAAGCACAAACCGAAAAGGTTGTTATTATGAAACGTTGGCCAACAGTACTCTTGAGCATCGGAATCTCCCTGATTCTGGGAGAAGGATGCAGTGCTGACCCTGCCTCCCCACCGCCTCCTATTACAAAAATCATCATAACCAATACCACCTCAGACTCCTCTGCTATCGAGCAGGATCACACCAGCCGTTCTTCATCGGCTGAAACGGCTTCGCCAACCCGCTCTCCTTCTGTCCCTGCACCGAAGACCGCCTCCTCCTCTTCTCCTTCATCCACCGCCTCGAAACCCACCGCTTCCACAAAACAAAAAGAAGAGAAAGCGATCGCAGTGATTCCACCGCAAACGCCTCAGCTCTCTCCGGGTGTAGCAGAAATTGCTCAGATGGCACAGTCCGGGGTCAGTGAACAAATTTTGTTAAAATACATTGAACACTCCAACCTTACATATCACTTAACAGCCGAAGAAATTGTTTATCTTAAAGACATTGGGGTCCCCGACTCGGTGATCAGTGCCATGATAGATCGCAGCGGGCCGGTGGAAATGGGTCAAACCGAATCGGCCCAAGCTTCCTCTCAGTCGGCTCAACAGGCGACGGCTTCAAGCTCCAATCTACCTGCTCAAGAGTCTTCCTCCACCTCCCAGACTCCATCGGCCCAAGAACAGACCGAACCGGCTCCCCCGGTCTACGCGCAAAGTGTTGCGGCTCCAAATGCACCGCCTCCGCCTCCCACCGGTACCGTCACCGAAGAGATGAATCAGAGCGCCACTACAATTGTAAACAACTACTTCTACGCGCCGTTGGCCCCTTACGGATCGTGGATTTATCTGGATGATCTTGGTTGGTGTTGGCGACCGACGGTAGCTGTTTTGGTCCCAGGTTGGCGTCCTTATGTCCACGGAGGACGATGGATCTACACTGACTGCGGCTGGTATTGGTACTCCTATTACTCCTGGGGTTGGGCTACTTTCCATTACGGGCGCTGGTATTTGAGCCCAACCTTTGGGTGGGTGTGGGTTCCTGGATCGGTCTGGGCCCCAGCGTGGGTTGTCTGGCGGTATACCGACGGGTATTGCGGCTGGGCTCCTCTCCCACCTGGAACCCATTGGTCCTTCAGCTTCGGGTTAACCTATTACGACGAGCCCGTCAGCATCAGTTTCGGATTCGGTTTAGGCCCATCGTGGTTCACTTTTGTCGATTATGATCATTTCTTAGTCCCGGATGTGTATGATTATTGTCTTGTGGGTGATCAGGTTAATATTATTTATAACAACACTGTCGTAATCAACAACTACACCCAGCAAAACAACACAGTTATCAACAATGGGATCCCACTCACAGAACTCCCCGATCCTGTCCGCACACGGATCCCACGCTATAAAGTCAAACCCATGAAGTATTGGGAACAATCGACTCCTATGCCTCGCCCCGAAAAAATCGACCCGGTGAAAAGATACTTAGCGGTCTACCGTCCCAACGTTCCCCAAGACCTAAAAATCCCGCGGGATTCCAAAGCCTCAAACATTCAACCCCCTTATCTTCCGACGATCCGAAAGGCAGCCTATCAAACGACTCCACCCCGAACACTCAGCCCCTTGGTTGCCCAATCCCAAAATGACTCTCATCCCATCGCTCACAGGAGCCTCCGCATCACTCCTTCCCGACGCCCAACTGTCACACGCCCTGATTCCCCAACCAAAGAAACCTCCTTGCGCCGTCTTTCCAGCTCACCAACCCGATCCATCAGCCGTTCCGTCACACAATCCTCTCGGGCTCCTTTGCCCCGCTATCCTGTTTCTAAATCGAAGATCGTTCCTAAACAGTCCTCTCCTTCTTCGAAGACCCTGACAAAAATTCCAAAACAATCGATTGCTCCTACCCGCCGGTTGGATACAAGAACCGTTCCGTCTCGACCTACCCTCTCCATCCCTTCGCGGAAACTAAGCCCGGCGACTAAATCGCCCCAACCCACTACTTCTTCCTCTTCACGGCCTACACCCTCCCCGTCACAACCTAGCCGAACGGTTCGAAGGACAACGCCCACTCCATCCCGGATCCCTCGGCGTCCGATTTCTAATACCCCTTCCATCCCACCGAAAAGCGTGACGCCAACCCGACAACTTCCTCAACCCTCGCGCTACGCTACTCCGTATTCGGGATCCGTAGGACGAACCCTTGTAGGGCCGCGTCGCTCCCTACCAAGCCAACCCTCTTCGGGCACTCGACTTCCCATCCCTCAGTCTCTTCCTCAAAACAGCATACGCTCCCCTTCTAGACCTTCCGTCCCGACAAGGAGCCCTCGGCCTTCCGTCCCGAGCGTGCCTTCCATTCCGGCGCAATCCTCTAAAGCCCTTCCTTCTCGCTCTATCCCTCGACCATCCGTTTCAATCCGTTCGCCGACTCCATCCCGTTTCATCTTCCCCACACGGCCTCATGTCCCATCCCACTATACGCCTCATTACACTCTGCCGCACCGGCCCACCCTTCCATCCAGCTTTCGAACCCTTCCAACTCGGCCGTCCTTGCCCCATCTTCCCAGCCGCCCGCACACCCAAAGCCTACCGTACCCCCCATCACATAAATCCTAAATCAGAAAGCCGGCCTTTGAGATTGGGTCTTGTCCGTCCAGGGAATATGCTGGAAAGTAGAATTTCTTGAGGAATGAAAAATGCTAAAAGACAAAACAATACCCTCCCTCAATGGCCTGTTCTTCTTGGACTGATAGGGAGTTTGACGGTCTTTGATTGGGGAGTTTGGCCAGCTCTGGCCATCCCGAACGAACCGGTGGTCGTATTCTACACCGGCTTTGAGACCTCGGAAGGGTATCCGAGCGCGGACTCTGAGGTCCCGCTGCGAGGAACCTTAGGCTGGAAAGGAGAAGGCTCGGGCGGAAACGGTTTCACCGATGGATTCTTCCCCGGCCTCGGCCAACAGGCCTTCCTCGGCTATAAAGCACCGGCGCCCAAAGACGGGTATCTTGTTCTTTGGAAACCCCTTGATGCTCCCACTCCTTGGCACAATATTCCGGTTTGGCGGTTTAGTGTCTGGTTCTATATCGGAGATTCTACTAACGGCCGATACGACGATTTCCGATGGACCGCTTATAATAAAAAAGGAGAAGAGCTTTTCTCGGTCGGATTCGACAATTCCACCCTTGATATTTATTTCGGGATTGATGATGACATTGGATTTTATAACACCGGCTTTTATTTTTTCAATAATACACCCTATTTTTTAGAGATCTGGATGAACTTTGTGCGAAACCAATGGCAGGCTCGAATCAACGGCGTGGTCGTCGTTGATGCCCAACCGATCACCACAAAAAACAAAGAACTTTCCTTAGGAGATATAGATGCTGTGTGGCTAACCCGTGACCCCAATGCCCCCGGAGATAATTACATGGTTTTTGATGAATACCAGGTGACTATAGAACCTTATGAAACCATCCCACCTGTATTAGAACTCCTCGGATTTAATGAAAAAGGACAGTTCCAACTTTTAGTCCACGGTGAACGAAATCTTGAATATACCGTGGAAATCTCCTCCGACCTCACATCCTGGCGTCCCCTGGAAACCAAGAAATTGGAGGATGGATATTGGCTCCTGACAGATATCGGTTCGGCCGCAAGCCCCATCACCTTCTACCGCTGCTATCAAGGACCCTCTTCTCCTTAACCCTCACAATTCCTCCGCTCCCGGTGGAATGACCCACTGCCCCTGAATCATCAATCCATCTACCCGGCTCCTTTGCCAAAGAAGGCTCTCCAACAGCACCTTCTCCTTTCCTTCATAAGACACCACCGCAAAATCCGCCTCGGCTCCTTTCTCCAGCGTTCCTACCTTCCATCCAAACCGTCGCAGCCACCGACCCGGCTCAGCCGTCATCATAGCAAACACTTCCCATTCTGAAACCCCAGGAAAACTCCTTAAAAACCGCCGAGCCTCCTCCCAAACATTCAAAGCCCCAGAAGGACCAGCTTCCACACTGGCCGGACTGTCGACTCCCAGAAAAACCTCAACCCCATATCGA
>CAZBKV010000081.1:6831-8840 GCA_964492575.1 uncultured Verrucomicrobiota bacterium
CTCCCTGGACAATGCACCACCGGGATCTTGTTCTGCCCCAGAAAGGCCATCTCTTCCTGCGTCATATAATTCCCATGAATCAACAACACACCCGCCCCCTTCATCCCTTGTTTGATCAACCATCCAACCGGTGAAGTCCGAGGAATCTCCCCTACCGGAAATCCACGTCCTTCCAACCATTCCCGTAACCTGCCTTTTCCCTCGACAAACATCTCCCATTCCTCCTTCGATTCGGCCACGTGAATGGAAAGGGGGCGAGAGTCCCGCACGGCCAACAAAACGCACTGTCTCAAAAAACGCGGAATTACACTATACGGAGCATGGGGAGCTAACCCAATCTCCCATCGGCTCTTCCCTCGCACCTGTTGGACTTCCTGCAAAATCCGACGAGCCTCTTTCTCACGCTCCCCAGCTTGAGGACAAAGGATTTCTCGAAACAGAACCCGTCGAATCGGATGTCCCTGCATGGCATAGGCAAACGCCTCCGGGCTACTCACATGATCAAACACCGTACCCACTCCCTGCCGGAGAAGGGCCTGCATTCCTTGTTCCCAGGACTGCCGAAATTGCTGGGGAGAACTCTGAGTTTTGAAACGGATGATCTGCTCGATCCAGTGAACAAAGGAGGTCGGCCGTGGGGAAGCCCAGCCTGAGAAATGAGAGTATTCCAGATGGGTATGGCAATTGATCCAGGCCGGGAAAACTATCACATTCCCTAAATCTCTAATTGGCGGGGAAACCTGCAGGCGAAGATCTTTCCACAAACCCCATTGTTGAACTTGCCCATCTTGTAGGATAAGCCCTCCGTCCGAAAGAATCAGGCCCGGTCGAATGATTATCCACCGAGCCCGCACTGTCAAAACCCCTTCCATCTTCTGTAAGGAGGGAACCTTACAGCCCTTTTGTTTTCCCTAAGATATTTAGGAAGTAAATTAACGTAGCTGTTCGTCTTGCACCCGCCGTTTCAGCCGGGCACTCTGATTCTGCCGTTCTACAGTTAGTTTCTCTCGCCGTCGTCGAACCTGCTCTTGAATCTTCTTAAACGCCAAATCAATCACCGTAAAGAGCTCTCCACCCCACTGTTCCGCAAAGAGATCTGGCCCCGGAACCCCCAGCCGTACCGCACATTTATATTGCTTATCCGGAACACGCGCGTGATCATGCTCCAAATACACACGCGCTTCCACAGCCTGATGGTCTAAATGTTCCAACTTGCCCAATCTGGTCTGAATATAGGCCTCTATCGCCTCCGTCCGAGGCATATTGTGTGTTGAAAGGATCAATTTCATACCACCTCCAATTTCGTCCGATTTTTCCCTATTCTCAAATCAAATCTCTTTTTTTCTTAGAAAACTCTTCACAGCCTTTGGTTCCACCGCCGTCCAAAATTCTCTCGGTCATTCTCCAGACTCCACCCGCTCCATCAAAAACCGCCGATGCTCTGGGAACAACTTCCGTAGCGATCGCGATAATTGATCCTGAAGCGCTTGAAGTTCTTCATAAATTCGAGCCCGCTCCGGATTCGGCTGGGTCGTCTGAGCCCGATTCAGTTTCACATACCGATCCGTAATCTCTTCAATCGAGACCTCCTCGCCTCGTTGCCGCAGCCAGCACCACAGCGCCTGCAGCGCCGCTCCAAAGGCCGCCCCTTCAGCGACCTGTAGGGTAACCACCTCCGCATTGAAAATGTCCGCCATAATCTGACGCCAGACCTTTGAGTTGGATCCCCCGCCCGTAGCCCGAATCTGAGTGGGTTCCACTCCAAGCTCCTTTAACCGCCGCAACCCGTAGTTCATCCCCAACGTCACCCCTTCCATCGCCGCACGCATTAAATATCCCGGAACAAAGGTCCGTGTGTTCACTCCAAGCAACACCCCTGTCCCGTCCGGCACATTCGGCGTCCGTTCCCCTTCCAGGTAAGGGAGAAGAATCAACCCACCTGCTCCGGCCGGCGCGCGCGCCACCATCCGTTCCATCTGCTGATGCGTCCACCCATAATGCCGGCGAAT
>CAZBKV010000082.1:0-8797 GCA_964492575.1 uncultured Verrucomicrobiota bacterium
ATTGGGGCCTACCCTACCTATGACCTATCGAACCCTATTGGAAAGGTTTGTCCTCAAACCGCCGCAAGAAATCTCTTCCTTTATGCCTAAAACCCAACCGCGGTGCGGTCATGCCTTCAATCTGGCGTTTTTTTCTCTTAGAAGGTCTCCTCCATTCCAACGGCCTAACCGATTTTTTTCGGATGAGCTCTAGGGGTTGATGTGGAGCTATAGTCAAATCTGATGTACGACATTTAGGTGGCCCTCCGGGAAGGAAAGCCCTGGCAAGAGACCTTCCTTTGTTTTTGAACCAGGGGGCGTCTTTTCCTCTCCTCAAAACCCAAAATTTGTGGAACAGAAAAGAAGGGATATGAAACGGGTTCCAGAACCGGAATTGATGGAAGATGAGGAACAGGCCATTGCCTATGCTCAAGGGAATTTTGCTGAGGCTCATCAACGACTGGTGGATTTGATAGGAGAGCTACTTCCGAACCGACCACGCCAGGGAAGGGCCGTGGATTTGGGTTGTGGTCCGGGGGATATGCTCTGTCGGTTTGCACGGGCTCATCCAGGGTACCAGATTGATGCGGTGGATGGCTCGGCGGCGATGGTGCGGTTGGCTCGCGAGGCCGTGGCGGCGGATCCGCAGCTTGCAGGCCGAGTCCATGTTCAGGTTGGCCGGATTCCGGATGTTTCCCTACCCCATCCCACTTATGATCTAATTTTCAGCAACAGTTTGCTCCATCATCTACCGGATCCAGGGGTCCTATGGAAAGTGATTCAGCAGTACTGCGGTCGACAGACATGGATTTTTGTGAGTGATTTGCGACGGCCCGCCTCATGGGAGGCGATTGATCGGATCGTGCAGAAGTATGCTGCGTCCGATCCACCTATCTTGCAGCGGGACTTCCGGAATTCCCTGGCTGCGGCTTTTACGGTGCCGGAAGTCCAGGCACAGCTGGAGGAAAACGGTCTTACGGAATTGACGGTTCGACCCATTGGGGATCGGCATTTGGTCGTGTATGGAGTTATTAGAAGAAAAAGTGACTAAGGAAGTCAGGGAAGTCTCTTAGGATCCGGAGGTTCTGACTTGCCAAGGGAGGGTTTTGGGGCGAGAGTGTGCCGCCTTCGATTCAAAGGTCTCATAGAGAAAAAACTCATGACGAACCACAAACGGAAAACGCCTCGACCAGCTTCCCGCGCTCGATCTCGGCGATCGAGCCTAAAACCTCCGGTCTTGTCTCCCACGGCTCGCACGGTTGCGCTTGACGTTTTGCTGCAGCGGCTCAAAGAACCGCAGTACGTACAAGAACTTCTCGAGACCCATCCCGGATTTCTTCGGCTTTCTGCACGGGACCGGCATTTAGCCCAGGAACTCGTTTATGGGGTGGTTCGGTGGCAAAGCACCTTGGACTGGTTGGTCTATCGGTGCACAGAAGGCCGACGCGTAAAAAAACCGATCCTTCAAATCCTTCGCCTAGGTCTCTACCAGCTCTTCTGGCTGGATCGGATTCCCGACCATGCGGCCGTCCATGAGAGCACTGAACTGACCAAACGCTACGGGTTTCCTCAATATGCGGCTTTGGTGAACGCGATCCTTCGGCATTATACCCGCGAACGGGAACCCACTCGTCGTGCTTTGGAAGAGCTGCGGAATGCCGATCCGGCCCGAGGGTATTCCCATCCGGCCTGGCTGGTGGAGCGATGGACCCAACGGTGGGGTCAGGACCGTACCATCCAACTCCTCCGGTGGAATAACGAACCAGCGCCGGTCTATGCCCGCGTGAATCTTTTGAAAACCGATCCGGCTCAATTAATTGAACGGTGGCGTAAGGAAGGGGTGGAATATGATTTTGGGTATTGGGATTGGGTTCCGGAGAATCTTTTCTTCTCGATCCGTTCCCCAAGGCCACTTCCGGAACTAGCTTCCTGGCGGGAAGGGCTTTTTTATGTTCAAGACCCCAGCACATATCTTGCGATCCGCGCTTTGGATCTCCGTCCCGGTCAACGAATCCTGGATCTCTGTGCTGCTCCAGGGGGGAAGACGACGCTAATTGCTCAGGAGATCGAAGATACCGGGACGATCCTGGCGCTCGACATCGACCCGCAACGCGTCCAGCGGATTGAAGAAAACTGCCGCCGGCTAGGAATTGAATCGGTGGTCGCTGGAGAGCTTCCCGGTCCGGAGGAAGATGAGGCCCCGGCGGAAGGTTGGTTTGATCGGGTCTTAGTCGATGCGCCTTGTTCGAATACAGGGGTAATGCGACGGCGGGTGGATTTGCGATGGCGGATCCGTCCGGAAGAACTGCCGCGACTCCAGGCCACGCAACTGGAACTTCTTCATCGCGCCTCTCTGGTCGTCAAACCGGGAGGGATTTTGGTCTACAGCACCTGCAGCCTGGAACCGGAAGAAAACCGTCAGGTAGTGGATCAATTTCTGGCCACTCATCCGGAGTTTCACCTGGATTGGGATCGGGAGTTATTTCCTCCGGAAGCCCAATCCGATGGGGCCTATGTCGCTCGACTGATTCGTGAGAAAGGGGAGGCGTCCTCCTAAACCACACCTTCTTTTTCGGTCTTTTCGCCTCCGACGAATCGAAGCCTGGGTAGCAATTCTGACGATCGAAATGGGGAAGAGCGGCCTTTTCTCCTGGAGTTAGTTTTAAAAACGGCTGTGGAATGAGTGAGCTTTCCGCAATTCCGTGGTTGACCCAGGATCCATGGCGTTGGAAACTACGTAAGTTATGGTGGAGCAGGTATCGACGGGTAGGGAAAAACCTTCTTTGCACAAAGGTGGCTGGATCAGAGATCGTCGTTCTTCTTCCAAAGCAGCCGATGTCCGAATTGTGCCCCTCCCCCAAAACGGCCGAGGAATTCGCCGTTTCCTTCGGTTTGCTTATCAGATTTATGAAAACGATCCAAACTGGGTTGCTCCTTTACTTCTCGATGCCAAAGAACTGCTGAGTCGGAAAAATCCTTTTTTCGTTCATGCTCGACTTCAGCTTTGGATGGCTTATCGGGACGGGCGGCCGGTCGGCCGGGTTGCCGGGATTCTGGATGAACATCATAACCGCTACCATCACGATCAAGCGGCGTTCTTTGGTTTTTTTGAGTGCATTAATGACCCGACCGTTGCGCAGGCTCTTTTCGATACGGTCTGTCAATGGGCTGCAGGACTAGGGATGCGCCGGGTCATAGGCCCGATGAATCCTAATACCAACGAAGTCTGTGGGCTGTTGATTGAAGGGTTTGATTCCCGACCGGTTTTTATGATGCCTTATAATCCTCCTTACTATGCCGACCTCATAGAGTCAGCCGGATTTCAAAAGACAAAAGATCTCCATGCTTACTGGCTGGAACTGACACCTTCTATGGCTCAGCGTCTGGAACGGATTGCCCGGATCTGCCGCCGACGCAATCCGCGGTTGACCTTCCGCCATGTCAACCGTCGAAATCTCCGAGCCGAACTGGGCCTGATCCAAGACGTCTACAACGCTGCATGGGGAGATAACTGGGGATTTGTCCCTATGACCCATGAGGAGATTGAATTCATGGCCAAACGACTAAAACCGTTGTTTCACGAAGAATTTGTCTGGCTGGCTTTGGATGGGGACACGCCGGTGGGGTTTATGCTGGGGATGCCGGACTTGAACGAGGCCTTTTGGCATCTGCGGGGTCGACTTCTCTCGTCCGGTTTGTTCCGTGCCCTGCCTTACCTGCTAGGCAAAAAACATCCCCAGATAGGCCGAGTGCTCACCTTAGGGGTAAGAGCAGAGTATCGGAACCGTGGGATTGAATCGGTCTTAATCAATGAACCTCTTCAAATCGCACTGCGGCTCGGCTATAAAGCAACGGAGGCCTCCTGGATCCTAGAGGATAACCTAGCCATGCAACGGGTCATTGAGGATTTGCAGGGACGGCTTTACAAGAGATATCGAATCTACGAACGTCGTGTTGCGTAACCCTCCCGTCCTGACCAGTTGGCCTCCTTCAGCCACCAAACGGAGCTTTCTTTTCCAACGCCTCCCGTTCCCGATCCAAGTCGGCCAAGCGAGAGAATAACTCGTCCAAAACCCGTTGCTGTTCCCACATCACATAGCCACGGGCCGAAGAGACAATCGCCCCACGCTCCCATTCATTGAGAAATCCACGAATCGCTCCCAAATATCGGAGCAACAAGTCCCTCACCCGAGGTGGGGCTCCTACCCCTGCAGCCAGCAGCCGCTTTTCCACCATTCGCAGCAGCCGGGGTAGCTGAGCCGAAGGAACCCGCCGAATCGCCTTGGTCAAAGGAAGAACTTCCCGCTGGGGCAATTCGTTGGGGGAACGACGGATGAGCAGAACGACTGTCAAGGCTTGATCCATTCGAAAAAGCGAAGCCGCTTCATTCCGAATCCCCACCACCGTGCCATAGATGAATCGCGTGGAGGCCACAGCCCACCACTTCTCTACGTCCAGAATTGACCGGAAGATCGGACGATACGCATCCAAAAACGCAAATTGCCAGTTTAAGCGATGGCTCAGGCCTCCCAGCATGCGCAAAATCCGTTTCCCGCCCCCCGGCAATCGCAATAATTCTCGGAGGAACAATCGGGCACTTCGCCGATAGTGTTTGCCCTTTTCTCCTTCCAGATCGGCTGGTACCGGAAAGCTCAGCTCGGTGAAGGTCAGGGGTGGTTTTTTCCGAAACTCCAAAATTATGGCGGCCCATTGGTCGCTGTAACGATATTCGCGATCAGAAAAGGCCTGCCACACCACCCCCACCTGCAAAGAACGCAAAGGCCCTTCCTTGGAAGGCAAAACCTGAGTCGCTGCCGTGGCCAAAATCTCTTCCACGATCGCTTCCCGTAACCAGACCGGAACTTCCGGTTCATACGGCCCTGGCGTATTATGCGCCAAATCCACCAACAAAACCCCCACAATCGCCCGCACAAATGTCTCCCGACGAACCTGCAGAGAAAATTCCACAAAGTAATTCCACCGCCCTAACCCCTTCTTGGCTCGGACCAGAGCGATATCCGGCTGTAGGATCCGCTGGTTAAGGATCACATGTACCTTCCCATGCCACAGAGAGGACGGAATTTGAAGGATCATTCCCACCAATTGCCGAACGCGTTCACATCCCACCACCACCGCCTCCGGATGCAATAAGATCAGAGGATCCTGGGCGGAGTTTGCCTGTTTGGAAAGGGAAACCGTGGACAAAGGCTGCGGCCGCTTGGGGCCTAGTACATCAAACTGGCCAGAGGAGCTTTGAATGAAAATCAAGTCTTCACGCGGCTTGGGAAGAGATAGGCTCCCCCGTGCAGGGGCAGAAGAAGCTTCTCCATCCCATCTGCCGGAGAGAAAAAGGACAATCCCTCCTACGATCCACCAGAAAAAATTCCACTTTCTTCCAGCTCGGCTATGTGCCCTTCTCCTGTTTTCCTCCGCTGGAATCGCTGCCTTTTGTCGAAGCCTTAGATTCACCCGAGTCGCTCTTTCCGGTTTTTCCTGAGGCTGCTTCCGCTTCCTTTTTCGCCGCTTGCTTATAACTCTCACTTCGATAATCGGTGCAATAAAATCCGCTGCCTTTAAAGATCAGCCCTGCACCGCCTAGGGGCACTCGTTTCACTCGACCGCGTCCCCATGGCTTCAACGGACATTGGTCTTCCGGGCACTCGGTTAAGGGTTCTGCTGTTATCGGCTGAAAGACCTCAAACTCATGACCGCATTTTTCACAGCGATACCGGTACGTCGGCATATCCCCCTCCTTTCCACCTGCCGGTTCGCACCGGCGAGGCCTCCGATCAATTGACATAAAATCAGGACTGATGCAACTCCAAGACCACTGCCTTGTGTCCCTCCTAGACTTTCTCCAGCAGGAAACGTACCGGCCTTTCTTTTAAGGCCGGGAAGGAGTCGAAGAAGGAGGTGTGTTGGTGGAAGATCGATTGGTGATGATCGTTGACCCTGAGCGATGGATCTCTGCCTGCAGATCCACGGCCGTGGGGGGCTTAGAAGAAGGAGGTTGTACTCCTCGAACCAGTAATTCGGCTCCTTTGAGCGGACGGCCGATTACGAGCAACCGACGAAGCCCGGTTAGTTCAGAGGACGCGTACAACCGCCGCAGCCTATTTAATTGAGCTTGGAGGACGGTCAAATCGTTAAACTGACGCTGAAGCTGGGCTTTCTCGGCCTGTAAACGCCGTAACTCGCGTAATAAGGCCTCTCGTTCTCCCTTCGCCGCCGCCAACTGCCGCTGCGTCTCGGCAATCCGCTTTTCCAAATCCTGAATCATCCCTTTCATCTCTTTGATCTGGGCCTGCAACTGTTTGTTAGCACTCTCCAGCGCCCCAATCCGCTCTTCCCGCTTGGCAATCTCTCTCTCGGCCAGCTTCGCGGCCTCGGCGGCCGTTCGTTGAACCTCCTGAAGTTGACGCCGGGTAATCTCCAGTTGATTGGTCGCTTCTTGTAACTGGCTGGTCACTTGATCCAACTGTTTGCGCAACTGAAGTCGATCCTCTTTCGCCCGGCTTAACTCCCCTTGCGTACGATTTAGCTCATTGGAGAAATAGGCCACCCGCTGCACATAGTCTTTCTGCACCGAAACGACCTTCTTTTGCTGGATCAATGCCCAGGCGACCAGCGCAATGACCGCTAACAGCAAAACAATGATCGGCAGCTTCTTCATAGCCTCTCATACTGCCGGGCTCGTTGGACCTTGACAAGTCATTCCCCACTCCAAGACGAAAGAAAATGCACTCTTTTCCCTCTTCATGGCCTTTCTTCTGTCTTTAACGGCCTTGCTTCCCTTCCCAAAACCCCCTTGAAATACAACATCATGAACGGTCAACCGAGCTCATACGATCGCCAATACACCGTCGAGGAATTGCTGACCTTCCTTTACGGGGCGGAAAAGGCCAGGCCGTGGATTCCTCAGTTCGAGGCCCTAATCCGTCGCTACGCCCCCAGTGTGTTGCCGGCCACTTCGCCCGACCAACCCCGACCCTGGCTCTCTGAGAAAGATGCAATGCTCATCACTTATCCTGATCAAGTCCAAGAACCCGGCGTCCCGACTCTCCAAACTCTCCACGACTTTCTCCAAAAATACCTTTATGGCCTAATCTCCGCCGTTCATATCCTCCCGTTCTTCCCCTTCAGCTCGGACGATGGATTTGCCGTCATCGACTACCTCCAAGTCAATCCCCCCTACGGAACTTGGGAACACATTCAACAACTCAGCCGGATTTTCCGACTCATGTTCGATGCCGTGATCAACCACACCTCCAGCCAATGCCCCTGGTTTCGTGCCTTCCTCCAGGATGAGCCGGAATTTCGCGATTTTTACATCTCCATCGAAGGCAATCCCGACCTCTCCTCAGTGGTTCGTCCTCGCACCACTCCACTCTTAACCGAATTCTCCTCCGCTACCGGTCCCCGCAAGATCTGGACCACCTTCAGCGCCGACCAAGTCGACTTAAATTACCATAACCCCAAGGTCCTCTACCGGATCATCGAAATCCTCCTCGAATACACCCGCCGGGGCGCTTCTTTCCTCCGACTCGATGCCATTGCCTACCTCTGGAAAGAACTCGGCACCTCTTGCATCCATCTGCCCCAAACCCATGCCGTCGTCCAACTCATCCGCGCCATCTTGGACCGAACGGCCCCTCATGTCCTTCTCATTACCGAAACCAATGTCCCTCATCTGGAAAACATCTCCTACTTCGGTGACGGATATCACGAGGCCCAGCTCGTCTATAACTTTGCCCTACCTCCCCTGGTTCTGCATGCCTTTTTGCGCCAGGACGCCACCGTCCTTACCCAATGGGCCCAAACCCTGCGCCCTCCCAGTCCAGCCACTACCTTCTTCAACTTCCTCGCCTCCCATGACGGGATCGGACTCAATCCAGCCCGTGGAATCGTGCCTGAAAGCGAGATCGAATTTCTTGTCCGCACCTGCCTAGAACACGGCGGCTATGTAAGTCATAAGACCAACCCTGACGGAACCGAAAGCCCCTACGAACTAAACATCGTCTACTTCGACGCCCTTTCTAATCCGAACGCCGACGAACCCCAAGGTCGTCAGGTAGCGCGGTTTCTTTCGGCCCACGGTATTATGCTGGCCCTGGCCGGGATGCCCGGAATTTATTTCCACTCCCTCTTCGGCTCCCGGAATGATCGAGCCGCTGTAGAGGCTACCGGTATTAAACGACGAATCAATCGAGCCAAGTTCACCCGCTCGGCTCTGGAACAGGAACTGTCTGATCCATCCTCCCGTCGCGCTGCCGTCTTCCGGGGATTCCAACACCTCCTCCAGGCCCGCCAAAACCATTCCGCCTTTGCGCCGAACGCCCCTCAACAGATCCTCACCCTTCACCCCGGTGTATTTGCCGTCCTACGAGGCCGAGAGCCTTACCAACGAATCCTCTGCCTTCACAACGTCACGGATCATCCCATCTCTTGTGCCCTTCCCCGCGAACTCGACTGGAAGACCTCTCGTCCGATTGCCCGACATCTTGAGACCGGAATTGCCCCTACCACCATGACTCTTCCGCCTCATCCAAGCCTCACGCTCGAACCTTATGAAGTGCTTTGGCTAATTGAAATCCAACGGGAATTCTAAAATCCATCCGAAAAAATCGGCTGAGCAGTTTTGAAGAAGAGACTTTCTAAGAAGAAGACGTCGGATCGAGGACATGACCGCAATGGTTTGGGGGATAGAGGAAGGAATTTTTGCGGCGGCTTGAGGACAAGCCGCCCTACCTGTCCCCTGAGCGTTCGAAAGGGAATTTGAAAGGTAGGGCGCGCTGTCCCCAGCGCGCCGGGATAGGAA
>CAZBKV010000083.1:0-8786 GCA_964492575.1 uncultured Verrucomicrobiota bacterium
CGGCGTTTTTCTCCTCCTAGACCTCCCAGAACTGATGAAGATAAAAAGATTGAGCCAGATTATTTAGCTATATGTGGGGTTCTAATTTATAAGACCAATTGTTTGATTTTTACAAAGAGCAGGCGCCCGGAATGGCAAGGTTCTTATCGGCCCGGAGATCCAATCGGGAAATTCCGGATTCTTTCTGCAAATACCCGTCAGGTCTTTCTTCAGCTTCCCAATGGACAGACGGTGAAAGTCCCTGTTGGACAAGCTGTGATTCAAAAACAGACGAATGATTGGGTGGTCGCTCCTCCTCCTGAGCACCCAATCCAAATATCCAGCACCTCTTCTGCCAATTTGCCTTACCGTCCCTCTTCTTTGAGAAAAGAGTCTCCCCCTCCTGTCCAAAAATCAGGAGGAGAATTTCCTAAAGGGATTCCGAAGGATATTTTGCAGCGTCTAAGAGAACGAAGGTTAAAGGAGCTCGGAGAATGAGAAAGAAAAGCAACAAACTCCAGCGGTGGGCCTACTTGGCTGTAGCTATTACAGTGGGAATAGGCTCTTGGAGCCTGAGGGGTGGAGAGCCAGCTCCTATCGAAAACGTTACAAACGAGGTTCCTAGCTCTACCAAACCCCTTCTTCCTTCCAATCCACCCCCGGCAGAGTTAAAAACAAATTCCTTCCCTTCCCAAGTTAGGCTTCCCCAGGCAGTGGGTAGCGAAGTTCTCTTTGTGATTCCTAGAAAGCATCCAGCTCGTATGCCGACCAACCAGATCAGGAGTCTGAAGGGACCAAATGCGCCAAGGACCTTTAAGCCCACTGCTCAAGAATCTCTTTCTCCTAGGCCCTTCCCTCCTCAAGGGGTTGGTCAAGGGGTTGGTCGAAGACCATTTCAAGGGGCTCCTTCTCTTCCGCCTCCTTCTACACAACAAAAGGCAACACCCCCTGCTCAACCATCTCCTCCTTCCAAAGGAGGGATTCGTCTCAATTTCCAAAACGCACCTTTGCAGGAGATATTAAATTATCTTAGTGAGGCGGCTGGCTTTGTCATCGTTCAGGAAGAGCCAGTGGAGGCGACCGTCAATGTTATTAGCCACTCTCCCCTGACACCGGATGAGGTGGTGGATCTTCTCAACGCAGTTTTAGTGGACAAAGGGTATGCCGTGGTGCGGATAGGCCGGATTTTGAAAATCGTTCCTCGAGATGATGCATCGAAGTATCCGGTTCCTGTACGGCGTGGCCTAAATCCAGAACAAATTCCTCAGACGGATGAAGTAATCACCCAAATTCTCCCTGTTCGTTACTTGGATGCCACGAAGTTGGTGGACGTGCTTCAACCTTTATTTGCTGATTCAGCGAAGGTGACGGCGGATGCGGCAAGTAATTCTCTCATTATTACAGATAAAGCGATCAATATTCGTCGAATCGCAGAAATTATTAACACGCTGGATACCTCTATTTCCTCCATTTCCACGATACGAGTCTTCCCCTTACAATATGCGGATGCAACGCAAGTGGCCCAAATGATTAATCAATTATTTCAACAGCAGAACCAAAGTGGCGAGAGGCAAAGAGGGCCCCGTTTCCTCCCACCCTTTATGCGTCCTCCCCAAGGACGGACTCGATCTTCTACTCCGGAAAGCCCAGCCCGGGCCGCGGCTTCCCGAGTGATCGCAGTGGCGGATGACCGGACGAATTCCTTAGTGGTTAGTGCGCCAGAGGATTTGATGCCGACGATTGAGGCCCTGATCCAACAGATTGATCGGGAAGCCGACGAGCCGGTGGAAGTCCGGATATTCCATTTACAAAATGCCGATGCGGTAGAACTGGCCTCTTTATTGACCCAACTGTTTTCCCAAACTCAAACTAGCAGAGGGGGACCAATACGATTTGGTTTTCCCTTTGGAATGATGGCTAGATCTTCCCGAGAAGGATCTCGCCGAGCTCGAGAGATGGAGACTGTGGTTGCCGTGGGAGATCCACGAACGAATTCTTTGATTGTAAGTGCGGCTCGGGATACCATGGTTCAGATCGCCGAGTTGATCGGCCGGTTGGATGCGGATACTTCCCGCAAACAGCATGTATACGTTTATAAGTTGGAACATGCTGATCCGGACACGGTCGCTCAGATTCTTCAAAATATTTTTGAAGAGAGTGGACTAGGAAGGCGGTCTTATCGAAGTCGGTACGGCCGATATGGGTCGACCCTAAGCCCATTACAGCAGCGGAGTCAACGAGGGGCTACGCTCAATCCGAGTTTCGGGGTGGGGTCTTCCACTCGTCGACCTTCCCGCTAAAACTTAAGAAAAAAGGAGGTGTTTATGAAAAAGAGAGCGGTTCTCATCGGTTTGTTTCTTGGGGTAATGATAGGAATTTCGTCTGCATGGGGTCAGTTTTTCCCTCGGGGAATTCCCAGTCGTGGCCAAAATGCCTTTCAAATCCAACCACGACAATATCGGAGCCATACCTCGTTAGGAGAGGCATGGGTGGAGGTCGATCCGGAAACACGATCTTTGATCGTTGTGACAGATGAGGAGACCAATGAACAAATCAAACATCTGATAGAGCAAATCGATCGCCCCCAACCCCAAGTGCTTCTGGAGGTTTTATTCCTGGAAGTGACGTTGCGTGATAATCTGGATTTAGGAATAGAAGGATTGTGGCGATTTAAAACCCATGGAGGGGAAGGTTCTATTGGTACTCGGTTTAATTTAAATACCATTACCGAAGGAGGATTTTATGAAGCGGTGGCAGAGAATTGGGAAGTGACCCTTCGAATGTTAGCAGAGAAAGGAGCTCTCCGGGTCCTCTCCCGCCCAATCATCCTAGCCCGAAATAACCAGGAAGCAGTAATGATGGTAGGCCAGGAAATTCCTTTTGTGACCAATTCCCGCGTCACCGAAGCCGGCCAAACAATCAATACCATCCAATATAGTGAAATCGGAATCATTCTTCGTGTAACTCCCTTTATTACTTCGGATGGATTTGTTCAAATGATTGTGGCCCCGGAAATTTCAACATTAACAGATCAGCGGATTCCAATCTCCGAAACGGTCAGTTCCCCCGTCATCGCAAAACGAGCCGCCGAAACCGTAGTAGTAACCCCAAACGGAAAGACCGTGGTAATCGGCGGTCTAATTGACAATAACAAAACAGAATCTATTAAAAAAGTACCCTTGTTAGGAGACATTCCTTTGTTAGGAACATTGTTCCGGCATAAAGTGAAGAATAACGAGCGGACGGAACTGTTGATCTTTTTGACCCCTTACATTATCAGTGCCCCGGAAAAACTCGTTGCCGCAACCAAGGATAAAATGAGACAAGCAGAACTAGCCCCTTCGGTGGTGCCGGGGAATAACCTGGAAAAGTTTCTCCAAAGTTTAGAGCCGAATGAGCAGATTTTGGTAAATTCTCCTACCAACTCTACAATAAAACCTTCCCAACAATAAGCCCATCGAAGGCCAAATCATTTTCGAGATGGATCCAAGAAAGGATCCCTCAAAAGGAGCATTGGCCAGGAGAGTAGAAGCATGCTATGAGTAGGAATTATGAAATGGAAATCCTGGATAGGTTGGGGGGCAATTGGGCTTGGAATCAGTCTGGTTGTATCAGGAAAACTCGAAGCAAGTGAGGAGGGATCGGGTTCTCAGCCGGTGACGGTTTCTCAAGTAGGGGAACCACAGCGGGCTGTTTCCAAAGCGAAAGAGGCAGCTCCGTCGGTTGTCTCTCGGGCGGTTTCTCCGGCTTCCCAAATTCGTTACGACCATGGCGATCCAACAGATTTAGAGCAGTATATGTTGGAGTTGATGGACGAAGCACGAGCCCATCCAGCGGAGACAGCAGCGGAGTTAGGGATCGACCTCAATGAAGGGCTCCCTCCGGAGGAATATATTACGCCGGATCCAAAACCGCCGTTGGCATTGAATCCTTATTTGATTGAAGCGGCGCGGCGACATTCCCAGTGGATGTTGGACAATGATGTCTTTTCCCATACCGGAGAGAACGGCTCGGATCCAGGCGATCGAATGCAGGCTGCCGGGTATCCTTTTGTACCTCCGTGGTCATGGGGAGAAAATATTGCCTGGCGAGGAACGACCGGATCGGTCGATCCGGTGGAGTTTGTAAAGAAGGAGCACGAAAGTCTTTTTAAAAGTCCGGGGCATCGGGTGAATTTGTTAGATCCGGGTTTTGAAGAAGTAGGGATTGGGATCAAGCAAGGGATCTTTTGCGCTCAGGCCCAGGATGGAAATTGGTATAATTTTCATGCCGTAATGGTCACCCAGGATTTTGCAACCAGCGCCGGCACACCCGGCCCGTTCGTAACGGGAGTAGTTTTTATCGATCGGGATGGGGACGGTTTTTATTCGCCGGGAGAAGGAGTCAGTGGGGTTACGGTTCGACCCAGTCGCGGGCAATACTATGCGGTAACAAGTTCCTCAGGGGGATACGCCTTCCCGTTTCGAAAAGGGGAAGGAACCGTCACCTTAACGTTCGAAGTGCCGGGTTTGCCAGAACCCATTTCGCGGAAGGTGACCTTGCGTGCCTACAATGTAAAGGAAGACCTGAATCTTAGTCTGCTTCCCCCTGCGTTTGTGACGTGGACGATGCATGTAGATGCCGCCGGACGGTTTATTTGCAAAGTGATAGGACCCTTTGAAAAAGATGTGCAGGTGGAGTGGTCTTCCGATTTGATTCATTGGTTTCCGCAAACCCGGCTTCATCTATCATCCGGTACGGCTACGTTTGTGGACTCGGTCTCCAATGACCGGGTACGTTTCTACCGGCTTCGGGTCCTTCCATAAAAGAAGCCGCCAGGATCCCATTCTCTCTTTCAGGAAGGTCGTTTTCGGCGGAAGGCATGAGTGGCTACTCCATAGTATAGCTCAGCACATTCCATCAGGGTTTCTGAGAGCGTCGGATGCGGATGGAGGACGCGAGCAAGATCTTTGGCTCTGGCTTGATGTTCAAGAGCAAAGACGGCTTCTCCGATCAGCTCAGAGGCACCATACCCTACGATGCCTACTCCCAGTAAACGATCGGTTTGGGGATCGACGAGTAATTTGGTCCATCCATCCGTCCGGTTGCAGGTATGGGCACGACCCGAGGCCGACCAAGGAAATTTGACGGTTTCAAACGGAATCCCTCGAGATCGAGCCTCGGTTTCTGTCAATCCGCACCAGGCCAACTCCGGATCCGTAAAGACCACAGCAGGAACAACAAATTGTCGAGAGACCGGTTTGCCTAAAATCGCATCGACAGCAATCCGTGCCTCTCGAGCCGCTTTATGGGCCAGCATAAGGCCGCCTGCGACATCGCCAATGGCATAGATGTGAGGGACAGTCGTTTGAAGTTTCTCATTTACCACAACGAAACCCTTTTCATCCGTGCCAATCCCAACCTGGCTCAACCCTAAATTTTGCGTGTACGGCCTTCTCCCCACGGCGATCAAGACCGCATCAAAAACCTCTTCGACCGTCTGCCCCTGGGATTCAATTTGAGCACGGACTTGGTCTTGTTCAGGAAAAAGAGCCGTCACCCTGGCTGCTAGATGGATTGCATGGAAACGACGGCGAGCCGCTTGAAGGATAGGCCGGACAAGATCCGGATCCGCTTGCGGTAAAATGCTCGGTAGAAGCTCCACAACGGTTACAGAGCTTCCTAATCCTGCATAAACAGTTCCTAACTCCATACCGATGTAACCGGCTCCAATGATGAGGAGTTTTTGCGGCACAGTTGCCAACTCCAGGGCTTTTGTGCTGGTGAGAATTCGCGGATGATTTTGAGGGAATCCTTTCGGAATCATAGGTTCGGATCCGGTTGCAACAATGGCATGTTGGAAGTGGACGCGGCGTTCCCCTTGCTCAGAGCAGACCTGTAAAGTGGAAGAGTCTAGGAAGGTTCCTTTCCCGTGGAGAACTTGCACTCTACGGCGTTGGGCCAGTTGCGCAATACCTTTGGCCAGCCGGTCGACGACTTGGGCTTTCCAGCTTCGAAGCCGATCGAAATCGATCTTGGGTTTTTCAAATCGGATTCCCCACTGGATGGCTTCTTGGGCCAGTTGGATGGAATGAACGGCATGGAGAAGGGCCTTGGATGGAATGCATCCCTGATGCAAACAGACACCGCCTAGGGAAGGCTCCTTTTCCACCAGTACCACTTGCAGTCCACAATCCGCTGCGTAAAACGCTGCCGCATACCCTCCTGGCCCGCCTCCAACCACAACCAATTGTGTGTTGATTCGTCCCATAGGGCTCCATCCTTACAGCGTTTCGGCGATTCCGGCAAATGATTCATGGATCGAAAGAGCCAATGGGGCTCGCAGGGTACGAAGGGAAAGAGGACGGTTCCGCTTTTATGACAAAACGGAGACGATCTCATCACCGGAAAGTAACTGATACATTTTTCACCTCTTCTGCCGTTTTCAAGGAGAGCGGTCTCTTTCTAGGTGATTATTCAAAAAATACTCCACTGAGGTAAAATAGAAACCAGGAAAGAAGGTGAGAACGATACGGCTGGCGATCCGTTCCAAAGGGATGAGGAAGGAGCAAGAGGCAGAAAAGTTTTTGAGGGGAAAGGAGGATAAACACTCCCATAACCTCTCCCCAAACCCTCCTCTTCTACTTGAAAGAACCAGAATTTCACTCTCACCACCGGAATGAAGACTTTGAAAAAGTGGAATAAGTGAGGAATCTTCTGTCCCAAAACCACCAAAAACCAGGAAAACAGTTGTCGGCAAAGCTCTGCTAGGCTACATATGTGCTGCTCGGACCGGTCAACCGACCGAACCAAAACAAAAAAGAAAAACCATGAAACAAACCGAGCACCAACGAGTCCACGTCTTCTATTCCGGTCACGTGCAGGGCGTGGGATTCCGATACACCGCAAAAAGCCTTGCACAACGTTATAAAGTGACCGGTTGGGTCCGAAACTTGCTAGATGGACGAGTAGAATTGGTGGCAGAAGGGGAACGATCCGAACTGGAAGCGTTCCTCCAAGCCATCCGAGATTCCGGACTAGGATCTTTGATCGCACACGAAGAGGTCCATTGGGAACCAGCACAAGGCGATCTAGTGGGGTTTCAAATCGTAAGGTGAATAGGGACCGATGAGATTCGCAATCCTAAGTGACATTCACGCCAACCTAGAGGCACTGACTGCGGTTTTGGAAGACGCAAGCCGACAACAGATAGATCGCTACGTCTGCCTGGGAGATATCGTCGGATACAACGCCAACCCAAAAGAGTGCCTTGACATTGTTCGAGAGATGAACATGGCTTGCGTCAAAGGCAACCATGATGAGTATTGCTCCGGCGAAAGCGCGCTGGAAGGCTTCAATCCCCAGGCCGCGATGGCTATTGAATGGACCCGAAACCAGCTCACCCCATGGGACCGACAGTGGTTACACGATCTGAAATACGTACGAATGGTCATGGGATTTACCATTGTTCATGCTACCCTAGACGGCCCTCAACGATGGGCCTATGTGTTTGATAAACTAAAGGCGGCCGCCAGCTTTACCTACCAAAACACCAAACTCTGCTTCTTCGGCCATACACACGTCCCCGTCGCTTTTGTGCGGGATACCTCCGTGCGCGGAGGAAGCTATTCAAAATTCCGGTTAGAGCCAGGAAAGAAGTATTTCATCAACGTCGGTAGCGTTGGACAACCCCGCGACGGCGATCCACGCGCCGCCTATGTCATCTACGACTCCAACCAAGGAACCATCGAACTGCGTCGAGTAAACTACGATATCGAAACGGCCCAAAAAAAGATCCTTGAAGCCGGCTTACCACGTCGGTTGGCAGAACGCCTTGCCGTAGGTCGGTAAACAAAAAACGCCCTGAATCTCGCTCCCCTTCCGCTACCAAACAAAAAACGATCCTTTGAACTTGCCAATCCAAAAGCGTGAACACGAAACCAAAACGAATTCTAATCCTCAAACCCAGCTCCATGGGGGACATCGTCCATGCCCTGCCGGTAGCCCGTATGCTTCGTCTCCATTGGCCGGATATCGAGCTGGGCTGGTGGATCGATGCTACCTGGGCCCCCCTTCTCCAAAAAGACCCCGACCTCTCTTCCCTCTACCTCCTCCATCGACATCCCTGGGGGGATCCTTCCACATGGTGGAAGACCCTGCGCTCGTTGGTTTCCATGCGGCTTGCGGAATTCGATCTGGTAATCGATCTGCAGGCCTTGCTCCGAAGCGGGTTAGCCGGATGGTACGCCCGCCCAAAACTCTTCATCGGCCTGGAAGACCTGCGGGAAGGAGCCCCTACCTTCTACGACATTGCCATTCCCCGACCAACCCCTCACACCCATGCCGTAGACTGGTGTCTGCAAGTCTTGGAAGTGTTAGGAATCCCCCAAAACTGGGACTTTGAATGGCTACCGGTCAATCCGGAGGCCTTCGAGACCATCCGACGCCGATGGCCAGACCAAGAAAAAACCCTCTGGATCGGAATCCAGCCAGGCGGCCGCTGGGAATCCAAACGCTGGCCCAGCTGGCACTTTGCAGAGCTGATCCGATCCTTAGCTCAATGGAATCCCCAGCTCCGGTTCGTCATCTTTGGCAGCCCATCCGAATGGGACCTTGCCGTGCGAGTCGCCGCCGGAGCCCCGGAACGATGCGAAGTCGTCGCCGGCCAGCTAAGCCTCCCACAGTTGGTCGAGTGGATCCGACGCTGCCGCCTGTTCATCACAAACGACTCTGGCCCCATGCATATCGCCGCCGCTCTCCGACGCCCCGTCCTCGCACTTTTTGGCCCTACCGATCCTCGTCGTACCGGACCCTACGAGCAACTGCAC
>CAZBKV010000084.1:0-567 GCA_964492575.1 uncultured Verrucomicrobiota bacterium
GCTCTCGAATGAAAAATTTCAGAAAGGCAAAATTTCGGAAAGGTAGGGGTGTTGTCCCCAACGCGCCGAAAGATGAAAACACGAAATTTCCTTGCGGCGGCTTGGGGACAAGCCGCCCTACCTGTCTCTGAGCATTCGAAATGGGATTGGAAGGTAGGGCGCGCTGTCCCAGCGCGCCGGGGAAAAGGGAAAACGAAATTTCATGCGGCGGTTTGAGGACAAACTGCCCTACCTGTGCCTGAGCATTCGAAATGGGATTGGAAGGTAGGGCGCGTTGTCCCCAACGCACCGAAAGACGTAACGAATGATTTGCGGCGGTCTAGGGACAGGCAGCCCTACTTTTTCTTATCCCTTTGGTGGCAGAAATTTGACGGAGGCCTTTTGAAAATCCCTTTGAGGGGAACCATTGGAGCAACGGACAAACAGAGAAGTTGTTCCGGCGGGTTTTCCTCTGCGAATCAGGGTTGCCAGGAAGAGCAAAAGGTCCGTAGTTTTGGTTGTATGAGAAAACGTGGGATCATTGTTGGCCTTCTTTTCTTGTTGGGATGGATTGGGGCAGGGATCGGT
>CAZBKV010000084.1:577-7132 GCA_964492575.1 uncultured Verrucomicrobiota bacterium
TGTTGCGATATGCACAGCGCTTCAAAAAGACGGATCCACAACAGGCAATCCAAATTCTTGAGAAATGCCTGCAGGTCGATCCTTCCCTGGTAGAAGTTCATATGGAATTGGCCTCTCTTTATATGGATCCATCTTTGACCAATGTTTTTGACCCGATTTTTGCGATGTATCATTTAAAAAAATATGCCCAAGCCGTCCAAGATCGTTCCGAGCGGATCACAGTAAGTAATTTCATTCACCAGTGCCAATTATTGATCCAGCGATCGATCCTTTCTCAAAGTATCCAGGAAAACCAAAGGCTTCGGAAAATGAATGAAGAGCTACGGCGCCGAAATCAAGAACTATTGGCTCAGATCCGACAATTGAAAGCTGCTTATCAGTTGAATGCTTCCTCTTTAACCGTTTCCAGTCAGAATCTTTCTGCTCGAAGCGGAGGAGGCTCTTCTTCTGCTTCTTTTCCATCTTCCGGGAGAGGCACCATAAGACCTTTTCAAGCCAAACGAGTTCATATTGTAAAACGGGGTGAATGTTTGATTTCAATCGCACGCCGTTATAATGTTTCCTTACAAGCTTTGATTCAAGCCAATCAGGGTATTAATCCCAATCGTATTTTCCCTGGTCAACGGATCATAATTCCATAGAGCTCATCCGAAAAATCGGTTGGGTCGTCTGAAGAGAAGACATTTGAGGAGAGAAACATTGGATGAAAGGCAGGATTGCAACGAATGGAAGGATATTGCAGCGGCTTGAGGACAAACCGTCCTACCTTTCCTTGGGATCCGAAAGCCATGTTGTGGTAGGGCGCGTTGTCCCTAACGTGCCGAGAAAAAATGGATGAATGCCTTTTTCGGACAAGGTCTAACCTCTTCCAAATGGTTCGTTTCCCCACCGGAAGGCCCTTCATCCCGCTTAATAGGGGTCTTTCTAAGTGCAGGAGTCCTGATGGGGCGAATCGAAAAGCCTACTTTGGCGGACGAGGATTTTTCAGACACATTTCAATGAGCTGATCGATGCGGGCGGTGCCTACGCACAAGACCTGATCGGCACCGCCCCAATAAATTTTTAAGATTCCATCTTCCTCAGGCACCGCCCCACAAGTAAAGACCACGTTGGGAACATATCCGCTCACTTCCCATGGATCGCGGGGCTGGAGAATCCATTCATCCGCTACGCCGATTACCTTGGACGGATCTTTTAGGTCATGTAGCGCAACACCTAATCGATACACCCCGCCAGCCATCGTCGGAAAGACCCCATGGAAAATGTGTAACCAACCTGCTTCGGTCTTGATCGGGGGCGCTCCAGGGCCCACCTTCATCTCATCCCAGTGATACGTCTCCGGTTTGATCACCACGCGAGAGTCCCCCCAATGAATCAAATCCGGAGAGTAGCTGATCCAAATCGACCAAGGCATGATGTGAGTGTGAGGTCGATCCAGTCGCGCAAACCGCCCCTCAAATTTCTCAGGAAAGAGAACCACATTTCGCATGTCGGCCTGGCTGATAAGAGCAATTCGTTCTACCCGTTCAAAGTCATAGGTCCGGGCAAGGCCGATCCGCACTCCATATCGCGAGTAGGCACTGTACGTAAGAAGATAAGAGCCGTCAGCCATTGGATTGATCCGGCAGTCTTCTACCCCATACTCTTCATATTCGGCAAAAACCCCTTCTGTAGCTGGAACTAAAAACGGTTCGGGACGGACCTGAAAGTGATATCCATCTTCGCTTTCTGCAATCCCGATAATCGACCGCCCGTTCCGACGGTGAGAACGGAAAAGCAGGAGGTATTTCCCTTGGAACTTAACCGCCCCCGCATTGTGAACTGTCTCCACTTCATAGGGGATGTCGTTGGGGGTTAGGATTGGATTTCCTTTGTATCGTTGCACTACGTCCGCCATAGCAAGATCCTATGTAAAACAATCAGAGGTCAAACTCTAGTACCGTGGACTTCTGGAAGGGGACAACCCTTCTTTTTCCTCGAACCAAAAAGGACTCTTTCTTCGGGTGAAAAGAAGCGAGCTGCCCGGTTACTGGGATAAAGCTTTGGCAATACGTTCTAACTCACGGCGATCCAGTTTTCCAAACATGACAGCCCGACCGGCGGTGATCGGTTCTCGAATAATCGGCGCAGCGACCAATTTCCCATTAATGAACAACGCCAATCGATTCCCTACGTTTTGTGAGGTTACTTCATAGAGTCGAGCCGATCCAACTGGCGTAAAAATAAATTCTAACCCTAGCCCTACTGGATCCTCCACAACGGTAGCTGAAGCGATATCCATGCGCGTTAACACCGGATAGGGATTCACATAGATTTTTTTCTCGATCCCAGGCACAATCATCATCGTCGCCCCTTGCTTCGGCTTGTTGTAGGCAAGTCGAAATTCAACTTGGACCTCTTTCTTTGCCTTTCCTGTTGTGGCACATCCACCCCCTGCCAGGACGAGGAGCCCAATCCAAAAAAAGATAAACCACCCGAGCCTTTTGTTTTTTGTTGTGGGTTTAATGAAATGAACCTCCGTTCTCATTGTTTCCTTCATCATTGTCTTTATCCGTAACTTTTACGGGTAAATCCTCTTCTTTTTCTATCATGACCCCATTTTTGGGATTCTGTCCAGTACGTTTGGGCCGGTTCTGAAAAGAGGAGATCGTGCGGCTTCTGTCTCAACCAGTCAGGCAAACAATTGCTTTTTTCCCATCCTTACCTTCAATAGGATGAGGCAAAAGGATGTTTCCGGCCGGTAGATGGAAAAGGCGCTCTTTTCTCAGCGATGAAAGAAGCCGAAAGGAAAGAATCAAGGAAGTTTGACAACCTCGGTAAGAAACAATCCAACAAAAGGATGAGGCTATGAAGAAAAAGGCGCAATGGATGGGATGGATCTTGGTGGGATGCATCGGGATAGGGCTGTTCTGGATCGGAATGGGATCTCATGTGATAGGGGCTTCGGCTCCATCGGATTCCTCACGCTCTCGAATGCTTCGAATCTACCTGTGTGCCCAACAGAAAGGTCCAGCCCCGGGGATTCACGACCGACAAAAGATCGTAGACGACTTCTGGAACGCAATGGTCAATCGAGGAGCCGTTACCAGTGCAGGAATTGTGTATCCTGCCCCTCTTCTTATGGTCAATAATGATGTGATCCTCTTTTACGGTCCTCCGGTGTGGCCGAAGAATCGAAAAAATTTTCAAGCTTATCTTGAATCTTACCTACTGCGAGGCGGTGGGCTGGTACTGGTCCATCATGCGATTCAGGATCCCAATTTGGTGCGATTAAAAGAGTGGACCGGAACCCCCTGGGTGACGAATCAAACCCGTTGGGTAAAAGGAATCTGGCGATTGAATCGATTTGATCCGAAGCATCCCCTCTCTGCCGGCCTACAGCCAGTGGAGGTGGAGGATATAGGCGCTGTAGGGGTGCGGCTGGAAGCTCAGGATCATGTATTAATTTGGGCGCAAAATCCGAAAGGCCAGGAAACCCCGGTTCTATGGGTTCGAGAAAAGGATGGACAGCGGACGGTGGTTTTTACCCTAGGCCATTTTTATCGCACCTTCCAACAACCGGAAATTGAGGAATTACTTGCCCGGGCTCTTGCGTGGGCCGGCCATCATAATGTCGATTATCTATTGACGGTTCAGGAAAAGGAGCGTCTTCAAAAGGCACTCCAACAAAAGCCCAAATCGCAGCCTCAAAAGGAATCGGCTTCCCCAAAATAAAAGACCCCCTAAATCTCATCTTTTGTTAGAGCTTGTCCGGAATACCTAGGGGGCAGCTGGGGGTTGACCCCAAACCGCCGCCCATGAAATTTCATTTTTCCCTTTTCCCCCGGCGCGCTGAGGACAGCGCGCCCTACCTTCCAAATTCCCTTTCGAATGCCCAAGGGGCAGGGCGGGCGGTTTGACCTCAAGCCGCCGCAAAGAAATTTCTTCCTTTATCCCTCAACCCGTTGCGGTCATGCCCTCGATTCGGCGTTTTTTCTCTCCTAGGAACTCTTCCATTCAAACCGCCCAGCCGATTTTTTGGATGAGCTCTAATGTGTTTTATTGGAAGGTCCCTGAATTGCCTCCTGTTTTAGACACACAGGTTTCAAGATTTTTGCTTAAGTCTACGTCCCATCAGATCAGCCCGTTGTAAGCCGAAGATTCCTTTTTACCTCATGGGGGCTGCTCATTGCTTTGGCTGTAAATCCAGGACGGCCAGTCCGTGGGCAGGAACGGAGAGACGACAGCGGCGCGTTCCGGAAGCGTCTTGGGTGACGGGGATCTGGGTTTGGGAAAGAAGCTCCCGAATGCGATCGGCCGAAGGGAGTTGAAGCGTGAGGGTGACGGTGGTGTCCTGATCCCCCTCATTGTAGAGGGTCAGGTACCGGGAGCCGAACCGCTCTACGAAGACCTCCGCTCGATCGGTCCGGGCCAAAGGAATGGGTTGCCAGCCGGCTTCGCTGAGCCGTTTGCAGATTGGAATGTATTTGCGGAACAAGGGACGATCGCGGTTGTAGAGTTCAGGTCGAGTAAAGTAATGGCCGGTGGCCGCATTGGCACTGAAGAAGCCGGGGAACATCCCGTAAGCTACGGCCCGTTGCATGTAGCGTTCGACTTTCTGGTGGGAAAATCGGCTGAAATCCGTGTTCATCAGAAAACAAAACGGTTTGGCCCCACAAAGGGCGCGACGGTAAAGAAGCTCTTCGTGGCTCATCGGGTGCCAGTGACCGCCGGGGTTCCAATCGGTTTCGGTCCCCATCACATCCAGCCAAGGGGCCAACCAGCAGAGTCGGGTGGGGGTTCCATTGGCCATCATGAATTTCCCCATTCGGTGGACGTCTCGGGCAATGGCCCGGACGTATTCAAAGGCGACCAGACCACGGAAGATTGCCGGCCGCCGGCTGTCTAAGGCAAAGGTCAGCGGGGTTTGGGCTACGGCAAAGTGCTCGCGGCGGAAGTCGAGTTCGGCCGTGACATACCCTTCGCTGGAATCGATGTATTCGCCGTCGAGGTCGGCTTTTCGGTTCGGTCCATACCACTGGGCGCGTACCTGATCGTTCCATTTCAACCGGAAGTCGTTGATAGGACCGGGAATCAGAGGCATGGAATTCATGCTCCAGACCACTCCGTTACACCAAGGCCGGTCCAGAAAAAGGCAGGCAAACCGACCTTGCTCGTCATACATCCCACTGGTGAGGAGGGCTTGGGCATGTTGCGTGAGGGACGCATTGGGAGGGCCCTGGGCTTGTTTCCGCACGATAGCCAAAGCGGCTTCTAAGGTTCTCGGGACGGAAGGTTCCAGAGACATCCACCAGGTCATCGGTTCGGTATATCGGAAGGTGAGGATGTCGTGGGCATCGTCCCAGCCTACTTCGCCGGTTCCCTCTTTGAAACGGAATCCGAAGTCTTGCCATCCTTCGACCTTGCTGATGGGGGCAAACGGCATCCACAGGCCATGTTTATGGATTCGGACGCGAAATTGGTCCGGAAAGATTTGGTACCACCGCGCCAGGGCGGAGCGGAACCCCCAGTCCGGCTGGAAGGAAAACCGGCAGAATCGGAACTTTGCCACGGGTTTTTCCGGGGTGAGGCCTAGGTCGCAGACCAAGAACAACTGTCGGGTTCCGCTGTGGAAACCGACTCGGAAGAAGGCTGGTGCGGTCGGATCAATCCCCAGTCCGTATCCTTTTCCATCGACCGCAACGGCGGCAAACGGATATTTCGAGAGCCGACCGTTGGCGCCGACGTGGAAACGCGAGGTCCACATGTATTCGCGGTTGGGTTGGACTTCTTCCTGGTGTCTTGGGTCCTGAAGCCAGAGGGTATGGCCTTCGGGCAACCGTTCCGCCCAGACCAGGCTGATGGCGCGGTCCTTGTTGGTTTGATTGGCCACTAAGACATCGACGAGAGTGGAACCGGCCGGACCGGGATGTTCTCGGGCACAGACTTGGATCCCCAGGGCGCGTCTATGAACCAATCCGACAAAGTCACTCTCCGCGGCCACGTCCCGAATTTCAAAGCCCTGCTCTGGGACTTTTTCCACCACAACCGGCACACCATCAAAGAATTGGAATCCTTCCGGTAACTCCGGGGCATAAAGATGAACATCCTTGAACCACACTTTGCCGGCATGATGGCGCAGGAGGAGATAAACGCTCACCGAACGGACCGGCTTGTCCGGAACAACCAGGACACGGCGGGTTTCCCAGTCGTGCGTGCCGGTGGAAAACGTCGCGATTTGTCCCCAAAGCGGCGTGCCGTCGGTGTAGATAAGGTCCAGATAAAGGGAATACCCGCTGTCTGGAGAGCCACTCACCCCTTCAGCCCGGCTGGTGGCTACGGCCAGGATCGGGGCAGGGCGAGTTTGATTCAACACGATCGTCTGGGCAGCGCCCCGTTGTTGGTTGGCCTCTGTGCCGTTGTCACAGACAATTAGGCCGTTTTCCCACTCAAATCCTTTCCCGTAAGGGCGCCAACGGTCGGGTTGGATACGATCCGGCCCTTGTTCCTGAATCCGCCAGACCTTTTTCAGGACAGGCGGTTGGGGCTGGGGAGGTTGGGCAACAGCAAGAAGAG
>CAZBKV010000084.1:7142-8752 GCA_964492575.1 uncultured Verrucomicrobiota bacterium
GAGAGGAGAAAGCAGAGCCCCAGGGACATCCATCGAACCGGCGGAAGGAAAATCCTTTGTCTCCCCGTTTGGGTCTTCATGGAAATGATGGTGAAATGGAAAGGCTGTGACGGTCAAGAGGGGAGTGAAAGTCGGTTTTGGGGCGAAGGAGAAAAATTAGTGTCTATAACGGTTGCATCCAAAAAAGATGGAAAAGTCCCTCTTCTTTCGCGAAACTCTGCTCCACTATGACAGAGAATATGAAATATCTACTTGATGAGAGTCGGATTCCAAAGGCGTGGTATAACATTGCGGCTGATCTGCCGCAACCGCTGCCACCACCGTTGCATCCTGCAACCAAAAAACCGGCTTCTCCGGATGATTTGGCAGCGATTTTTCCTCCGGGGTTGATTGAGCAGGAGGTTTCCACAGAACGGGAGATTGAGATTCCGGAGCGGGTACGGCAGGTGTATCGGCTTTGGCGTCCGACCCCTCTGTATCGGGCGCGGCGTTTGGAGAAGATGCTCGATACCCCGGCGAAGATTTACTACAAGCACGAGGGCGTCAGCCCGACCGGAAGTCATAAACCGAATACGGCCGTTGCCCAGGCATTCTTTAACAAAGAAGCCGGGATTACTAAACTGACGACCGAGACAGGCGCCGGACAATGGGGCTCTGCGCTTTCGTTGGCGGGAGCATTGTTAGGAATAGAAGTGCAGGTCTTCATGGTTCGGATCTCCTACAATCAGAAGCCGTACCGGCGGGCGATGATGGAGACCTATGGAGCCCGATGCATTCCCTCCCCTTCGGATCAGACCGAGTCCGGACGGGCCATCTTGGAGAAAGACCCGAATCATCCGGGAAGTCTGGGCATCGCGATTTCGGAGGCGGTCGAGGTCGCGGCCAAGAACAAAGACACCAATTACTCGCTCGGTTCGGTGTTGAATCATGTGTTGCTGCACCAGACCGTTATCGGGTTGGAGGCGATGGAACAGATGGAGATGGCCGGAGACTATCCGGATATCCTGATTGGATGCACCGGAGGTGGATCGAACTTTGCCGGACTGGTATTTCCATTCTTAGGGGCTCAGTTGCGAGGCGGGAAAAAGGTACGGATTATCGCCGTAGAACCGACCGCCTGTCCGACCCTTACAAAGGGACTCTATGCCTATGACTTTGGAGATACGGCTCATTTGACCCCGCTGTTGAAGATGCATACGTTGGGATCGCGGTTCACGCCACCGCCGTTCCACGCCGGAGGATTGCGCTATCACGGCATGGCCCCGTTGGTCAGCCTGCTGAAAGAGCTCAATCTGATCGAAGCAGTTGCCTATCCCCAGACCGCTTGCTTTGCCGCGGCGGTGTTGTTTGCACGAGCAGAGGGGATTGTGGTGGCGCCGGAGACAAGTCATGCGGTTCGGGCCGCGATCGATGAGGCAATCCGCTGTAAAGAAGAAGGGGTGAGTCGAACCATCTTGTTTAATCTTTCCGGTCATGGGCATTTCGACATGCAAGCGTATGCGGATTATTTCGAAGGCAAACTTATGGATCCGCAGTACGAAGAGCAGAAGCTGCAGGAAGCGCTAGCGGACTTGCCGAAGGTGTAAAGAGGTGGAAAGGAAGCTGTGAGG
>CAZBKV010000085.1:0-4255 GCA_964492575.1 uncultured Verrucomicrobiota bacterium
CTACCAGGGTATAAGTCAACCGACTTCGTGATGGTACCCCCTGCGGAGGGGAAGAATCCCGACTGGTTCCCCGCGAGCACGTTCTCTCTTGTCAAGCCAAATCCGCTACCTCCTACTTCCCATCCATCGAGGACTGTCCCCGCGGTGTAGGTAGCGCTTATAGCGCCGATAGTCGAAAGATCGGGGGACTCAAAATCCCCCAACATTAGAACCTGAGCTTGTGCTCCGATTGCCAATCCTATGGCAGTTGCTCCTATGATTATTATCCTTCTCATACTTTTTCCTCCCTTTCCTTTGGTTTTTGGCCTCACCTGCCCGCGTGTTTGCCGACGTCAAGCGAACACGCTGCAGGTTCAAAAACAATTAGTACCACCTTCACACCATCGTTGCAACCATTTTTTTCGAAAAATTTTCATTTTCCAGCGGTTTTTTGGTCGAGAACCCCCGGAGGAGCCGATTGATTCAGCTGACGTAGGACTTCTTGGGTCAAATCGGGCACCCCATTGCAAAAAAGGATGATAGGAGTCCGGTTCCCGGAAACTGCAGCGGTATCTAATACCAGATTGTATCCAGCGGCTCGAGCCTTTTGATCCACCACATCCTTAATCTCCTGAATAATCTGATCACGCATCCGCTGAATCTGTTCTTGTAACGAGGTTTGGAAGGTCTGGGTCATTTGACGGATGTTTTGTTCAATCCCCCGAACTTCGGCCAGCTTTCGTTCTGCTTGTTGACGTCTTCGTTGTTGTTCTTCGGGAGAGATTGCTGGATCTCGAGCGCTTTCATCCAACTTTCGATATTCTTGGAGGGCCTTTTGGTACTGTTCTAGGAGTTCCTGACGGCGTTGATCGAATTCATTTTTGCGTTGTTCGACGACTTTTTGGGATTGTTTGGTCTTCCAGTATCCGTCAAAGACCTTTTGCATGTCGATAACTGCTATCTTCACCTGGGCGATCCCACTCGCACAGAGCCAAACTGCACCCAGGATTCCTACCCAAAATGGAAATCGTTTTGTCATTCTCATTGTCATTTCCTCTTTCAGACGTTTTGTGGTCGTTCTCTTTTCAATAACTTCGTGTGTATCCTGCGCTAAATTGAAATCGGCTTCCACCGCTTACATATGGATCGTGCGTAATTGGGATGGCGTAATCAAGCCTCAACGGTCCCAATCCCGGAATCAACAATCGAAGTCCTACTCCCCAGTTATCGGTATAAGCTCCATAATCCGGGCCCGGCGTCGAAAAACTAAACGCCTTCGGGTATACATTACCTATATCATAGAACAACGCGAAGCGAATTCGTTCAATGATCGGGATACTGTACTCAATAGACCCGAACCAAAACGTCTCTCCTCCCAACGGCTCATCACGCTCGATGTCATAGGGGCCCACCGATCGATACTTGTACCCTCGAAGTGAATAAAGGCCTCCAAGGAAATATCGTTCAAATAGAGGGACATGGTCGGAGGATCCGTAATTATTGACCACGCCGATTCGGCCAATCACCTCAATGATGTGCCCCGGCAACAGTCCCTTAAAGTAGTGACTGCTGTTCAATTCTAATCGATAAAAATCAGCATCCCCACCCAATGGGCCTCCTGCTAATTCGGTTCGAAAGACGGTTCGTTGTCCTCGATTTGGAAGAAGTGGGGTATTTCTTGTGTCATAGGCTAGGCTCAGTCCGATTTTGGAGATTAGCGTGTGTCCTTCATCTTTACGGATCAGGGAGGGGACCGGGTCGTACCATGAATTTGGGTCGGAAGGATCGCGGAGATACGGATGAGGCATATTTACCAGCCCTATACTTTCGACAGCATAACTTACAGTTCCTTGCCAATTTTCGGTCCAGAGGGCTTTGGTGAGGCTGAGTCGGGCTCCGACACGCTGGACGTCATAGATATCGCTATAGAATCGAAGGTCCCGATAATAAAGATCGATTCCTAGAGCCAGTTTCCGATCCAGGAACCATGGTTCGATAAAGGTAAAGATAAAATCTTTTCGAACTGTCCCTATTTGAGCGATTAGACGGAGCTTTTGTCCTGCTCCGGTTCCTAAAAAGAGGGGGGGTTTAAAGATATCTGCATTCCCCTGGGTCAACTCGACAAAACCGACCAGTTTGTCGATGGAACTAAAACCGGCGCCAAAGCGCACCTCTCCGGTGGTCTTTTCTTCCACGGTAATCACCAGATTTTTCCGATTTGGGACCTCGGTCGGTTCAGGAGTGGCTTCTACGCGGGAGAAGTAATCCAACCCGTACAGTCGGTTGGTGCTTACTCGCACTCGAACCATATCAAAGACTTCTCCTGGGTAGACAGCCAATTCTCGACGGATGACCCGATCTTTCGTCCGAGTATTGCCTTGGATTTTGATCAATTCGATGTAGGACTGAGTCCCTTCTTGAATATGATAAATGATATCAATGGTTCCTTCCGCGGTATTAGGGATGAGTTCTGGCCGGACTTTTACATCAATATATCCCCGCGCTCCGTATAAGTCTTCGATTGCTTGACGATCTCGCCGCAGTCCACTAGGGGTAAAAATCTTTCCTGGCCCCATACTCAGGCCATGTCCCCGACGTCCTTTACCCAAATCTGGACGGACCTTCGTACGAAGCTCTTCGTCCGAGAATAACTTATTTCCCTCGAACTGAACCGAACCGACGCGATATTGATTGCCTTCATGAATATAGAACTTCACCACGATCCAGCCCGGCTCTACCTGTTCGATCTGGACATTTTGCAATTCAAAATCGATATACCCTGCTTCTCGATAGAAATCCGCCAACCGGAATTTGTCTTCTTCCAGCTGATCTTCTTTTAAGATGCCACTACCAGTTAACCAAGACAAAAACCATCTTTTGCGGGTTTTGATCACCTTTCGCAATCGTTTCTGAGAGAAAGCGTGGGCACCAATGAATTGGACGTCACGGATTTTGACCTTTTTTGCCTCAGTGATTTCAAACGTGACGGATCCTCGGCCTGTTTGGGCATCGACAACGGGGACATAACGAACCTTTGTTTCACGATATCCCTTTTTCTGATAGAGTTCTTTAATTTTTTGAGCGTCTTCAAAAAGTTTTCGTTCATCCAACGGATCCCCCACCTTTGTGGAGATCAGGGAAAGTAATTTTTTATCGCTAAACTTCGTGTTTCCTTTAAATTCGATTCGGGTTACAGTCGGTTTTCCTTGAAGTACATAAACCAATCGAATCCCTCCTTTTACCGGTTCTCGTAAGACCTGAATGTTGTAAAACCGACCGGTTGCATAAAGGCTACGTACATCCTCATCCACTTGATTGGGATTGTAAGGAGACCCTACTTTCGAGGCGATATGAGCTAAAATGAATTGATCACTCGCGGCAGGAGGGCCTACATGCCGGACCTTCACTTCACGAATCACTAAGGAGGAGGCCAACTGCCCCCACACCGGGAGAAGAAAAGAAAGCATCACCCCTATCCATAGAAATCCAATCAGCGATCGTTTTCCCCTCATACGACTTTCTCCTCAGCAAGTGCCTCCGCTTCATGAATCGCTCGGCTTTCAAATCGAGTCGTGGTGCGTTGGAAAATCAGATAAATATCCCCTACCGGACCATTTCGTTGTTTTGCGATTAACAGATTAATAGGCACTATTTCCGCAGTTTGAATCTCTTCATCTTCATCTGCAGAGGCGGGTTTTCGAGGGTCGTTGGGGTCAGCGCGATAGAGAAGGCCGACGACGTCGGCGTCTTGTTCGATGGCGCCGGACTCGCGCAAGTCACTGAGTCGAGGTTTGCGGGTTCGGTCGCGTTCCAGATCGCGATTCAACTGGCTCAGGACGACGACCGGTACCTGCAATTCTTTGGCCAGGGATTTGACTCCGCTGGAGATTTCTGCGATTTCCTGCTGGCGATTGATTTCGCCCCGACGTTGTGGCACGCGTAGGAGCTGGAGATAGTCTACGACAATCAACTCAACCTTTTTCTCAAACCGAAGTCGGCGGGCGCGGGCGCGGAGCTCACCGATGGTTAAGCCGGGGGTATCATCGATGTAGAGTGGGGCTTTGGCTAGATCGACGCTGGCTTGATGGAGGCGACGGAAATCATCATCGTTCATCAATCCGTCTCGGATTCGGCGTAGGTCGAGTCGCGCCATACTACATAGTAGCCGCAGGGTTAGCTGGGGGGCCGTCATCTCTAGGCTGAAGACGGCCACCGGTCGGCCCTGCCGCACGGCGACGTTTTCGGCAATATTCATGGCCAGTGAGGTTTTCCCCAT
>CAZBKV010000085.1:4265-8658 GCA_964492575.1 uncultured Verrucomicrobiota bacterium
CGGGCGGCAATGACGATCATTTCGCCTGGATGCATTCCGTTGATCATACGGTCCAGGTCGGGAAAGCCGGTAGGGATACCATCCGGCCGGCCGCGGTTTTCAAAAAGCTGATGGATCTTTTGGATCGCATCGTCGAGCCATTGAGAGACTTCGCCGGCGCTGGAGCCGAATTGTTCGCCACGTACAGCCAGGATTTCCCGCTCAGCGAAATCGAGGATTTCTCGCACCTCATGTTGATCTTCGAAGGCGCGTTCCAGGATTTGTTCGCTGGTTTGGATTAGCCGCCGGAGGAGGTATTTTTCGTGAACGAGGCGGGCGTAGTATTCGAGGTTGGCGGCGCTGGGAACCGCCTCGGCGAGATTGGCCAGAAAGGGGTATCCGCCGATGGTGTCAAAGAGTTGTTCGTCTTTGAGGCGCTGGCCGACGGTGGTGAGGTCTACTGGGATATTTTCTTCGACCAATTTTTCAATGACATTGAAGAGGATCTGGTGTCGCGGATCGTAGAAGACGTCGGTAGCGGTGCGGAAGATCTCGCGGCAGATGCTTATGCCATGACCGCCGGCAAGGAGTAGGCTACCCAACAGGGCTTGTTCGGCTTCGAGCGAATGGGGTAAAGCCTTTCCTAAGAGAGATTCTTCAGCGGTTAGAACACGAGCGGGGCGTGAGCGCGAGCGGCGCTGTTTAGCATTATTTCCTGAGTCAGTTGGCATGCCCATGGTTTGCCTGACTTCTTTTCGGCACCCTCTGCGGTTAGGGAAAGCAAAACATGAAAAATCCCCCTCGACAAGAAAAACCGGGGTTGGGTTGGACCCCGGTAACGAGAATTCTTTTCAATCTCACCAAGAAGGTCTTAGAAGGGCCTCTATGAAGCCTTCTGTTTAGCGGTTTCTGTCTCTGAAGGTTCGATAGGGGTGGAACTCTCTACCAGAATCCGCAGTTTCGCACGGACACGGGGATGCAATCGAAGTTCCACCACATGCTCCCCAAGGGTCCGAATGGGCTCTTTCAATTGAATCTTGCGGTGGTCCAGGTCGACGTCCCACTGCTGTTTCAGTTCCTGAGCGATCGTCATGGCCGTAACCGAGCCGAACATTTTTCCTTCTTCTCCGGTCTTTACGAGGATCCGCAATACGGCCCGTTTTAGAGTAGCGGCCAGCTCTTGCATTGTCTTAAATTCTTGGGCTTCTCGCTCGGCTCGGCGCTTCTTCAGGGCAGCGATGCGTCTTTCGTTGGCTTCTGTGACAGGGATGGCAAATCCCATTGGGATCAGATAATTCCGGGCATATCCGGCCGCTACCGTAACGCGATCAGACTCTGCTCCCAGGTTTGGAACCGGTTTGGTTAAGATGACTTCTACCTTCGCCATAGGGCTAACGTTCCTCCGTTTGATTTTGAGTTTAAACTTTTAACTTCATTAAAACGGCACGTCGTCTTCTTCCAATCCTTCCTCTTCGGGGATCGAGGGAGGTGGTTCTTCGGAAGGAGGTGTGGAAGAAGAGATTTGAGAGGCTGCTGGGGCTGGCGGTGTCCCCGCTATCTGATCCCCACGAGAATCCACAAAGGAAAACGATTCGAGAACTACTTTCAATTGACTTCGCTTTTGGTGAGTCACTTTATCCTCCCATTGATCGAGTCGCAGTCGGCCTTCCACCAAGATAGGGCGCCCTTTTCGGAAGTACTGAGCGATGATCTCTGCTTGTCGGCCAAAAGCGTCCACATCGACAAAGGTGGTTTCTTCCCGCAACTCGCCCGTTTCAGTGCGGTAAGTTCGATTCAGAGCGACGCCAATCCGGACCACTGCGGTTCCTTTTGGGGTATAACGGAGTTCCGGATCGCGAGTCAGGTTACCGACTAAGATTACTTTGTTAAAGGAGGCCATTGTTTCTTGGGAGGCCCTTCCATTGGGTTAGGGGGTTTTGGGTTCAGCGGTCTCTTTCTTCTCCGGCAAACGATAAACCCGAAGTCGAAAGACATCCGGATCGTACAAAAAGTGCCGTCGAATCTTCTCCGGCAAATCGGGCTCTCCTTGGAAGGTAAATACGACGTAATAGCCGGAGGTATGTTTTCGGCTCGTCACCCGGGCAAAAGGTCGTTTTTCCATCTTTTGCACATCTTCCAACTGGGCTCCTAAGGACTGAAGCTCTGAGGTGAGCCGAGTAATCATCTCGTTCACCCCGTAGTCCTTGCCCTCCGTCTCTAGAATAAACATTGCTTCGTATCGTCTCACACTCATCTCTCCTCTCTCTTTTTGAAAGGTTCTACTGGACCATTCCATCGACTCATTGCTTTTTCAATCCCTTCCCGAATCCACCAGCGTACCTGTTCTGCAGCACAAGTTAAAACTTTCTGGAAGAGGGACCATTCTTCTTCCTCGAACGGTGCCAAAACAAACGTTGCTAGATCTGCCGGCAGATCCTCTCTTCCGATCCCCAAGCGTTGTCGAGGGAACTGTTGGGTTCCCAATGCAGCTTGGATCGATTCTAACCCGTGATGACCTGCCGTTCCACCGCCCGGTTTCATTCGAATCGTCCCAAGCGGCAAATCCACATCATCCACTACAACCAAAAGCTGATTCAGGGGCAAGTCCAATGAGCGCACTGCCGCCCCCACGGTCAGCCCGCTTCGATTCATGTAGGTTAACGGTTTACAAAGAACTACCTTCTGGTTTTCCATCTGAACAGGGGCAACCACTGCCTCCCACCGGGGTTGCTCCTGCCAGACAGCTCCTGTCTCTTCTGCCAAACGGTCTACCAAGAGAAACCCTGCGTTGTGACGGGTTTGCGTGTAACGTTCGCCCGGATTCCCTAACCCCACAATCAACCACCACGATTCCATCCTCCACCCACACCTTACCCTTATCTCCCCCCAGCCGCCATCCTCATAGTTATTCTTCTTTTTCTTCCTCCTCTTTGCCGCGTTTGATCACCTCAGGTTCCTCGGTTTCTTCGACTTGCGCTTCGGCAACGGCTTCTTCTCCCTCCTCACTCACTGCTGGTTTAACAATCGTAATCACCGGAACCTCTGGATCTGTCAAGATCTCTACCCCTGGTGGCGGCTGGATATCTCGAACGTGCAACGTTTCCCCAAGGCCCAAGTTGGATACATCCACATGAATGATCTCGGGCAAATCTTTAGGCCTCGCTCGGACTTCGAGTTGGAAGAGCACATGCTCCAAAATTCCGCCAGCCTTCACCCCGGCAGCTTCCCCAACGGCTTCCACCGGAACGGTAATTGTGACCTTCTCCTCTTCGGCAACCTGTTGGAAGTCCACATGCAGGATCTTCCCTTTGATCGGATGATGTTGGACTTCCTTAATAATTGCGAGCCGGCTGTCGGGCTCCCCCTCTACCTTCACATAAACCAAAACGTTTTCTGAAACGCTATGATGAAGGACTTCCTCCAATTCAACGGCATCCACCTCTAATGGCTGAGGAGAAATAGACCGTCCGTAGATGATAGCGGGCACTTTTCCTGCCGCCCGCAGCCGTTTTACTGCCTGGGTTCCCAATTCTGTCCGCGGTCGCGCTTTTAACTCTACTGACTTCATAGAAACCTTCCCTAATCGTTCGCTTTTTCCTTATTTCCGATTAAGCTGACGGAGGTTCCGATAATCAAATAACGAAGTCACCGATTGATTGGTATGGATTCGCTTAATAGCTTCTCCCAACAAACCGGCAACACTCAACGTTGTAATCGGTATATCTTTATATTCCGGCCGCAACACACTATCCGTTGTAATCAATTCGTCAATCTCCGATTCACGGAGACGTTGAAGAGCTAGATCATTCAGAATCGCATGTGAAACGCAAGCCCATACTTTCTTGGCCCCATGCTCTTTCAACAACCGAGCCGCTTGGGTGATGGTCCCTGCCGTTTCTGTTAAGTCATCCACAATCAAGGCATTCTTTCCTTTCACATCTCCGATTAACGTAATAGCCTCCACATCGGTAGGACTCCGCCGCCGTTTCGCTACGATCGCCAAATCCGCCTCCAATACCTGGGCATATGCATGGGCCATCTTCAGCCCCCCGACATCCGGGGTCACGACCACCAGATCCCCCAAGTCCTTCGTAAATAAGTACTCATACATCACCGGCGCAGCGTACAGATGATCCACCGGGATATCGAAGAATCCTTGGATCTGTTGTGCATGCAGATCCATGGTCAATATCCGATTCGCCCCAGCCGCAACCAGAAGATTCGCCACTAATTTTGCCGAGATAGGGACCCGAGGTTGATCCTTCCGATCCTGTCGCGCATATCCGTAATACGGCAACACCGCGGTGATCCGTTGGGCACTGGCCCGCCGCAAGGCATCGATCATAATCAATAGCTCCATCAAATGCTGATTCGTCGGCGGGCCAGTGCCCAACGGATCACCGCGGTGTTGCCG
>CAZBKV010000086.1:0-5919 GCA_964492575.1 uncultured Verrucomicrobiota bacterium
GAACCCGCGAAGGCGGAGCCACCGATACAGTTCGTCGCCGTTGGCAACGGTTCGGCCAAAGCGGGGCCAAACTCATCTTCGGATGCGAAGCTATGGCTGTACGGCCCGATGGCCGCGCCAATCCCCATCAGCTCCTCATCACAGAACAAACCAAAAAAGACCTCGCTGAATTGCTTACTCTCCTTCGAAAAGCCCATCGGGATCGGTTCGGCTCGGATGATGACCTGGTCGTCGGATTCCAGCTCACCCATTCCGGCCGCTTTTCTCGTCCCACCGGCCAACCAGCCCCCAAAATCGCCTATCGCCACCCGATCCTCGATCGACGCCTAGGCATTGATTCCGAAGCCCCGGTCCTAACAGACGCCGAACTGGACCGGCTCGTCGAAGACTTTGCCCGCGCCGCCCGTATTGCGTACGAGGTAGGAGCCGACTTTGTCGACATCAAACACTGCCATGGCTACCTCCTTCACGAACTACTCAGCGCACACACCCGACCCGGCAAATACGGCGGATCATTCGAAAACCGGACCCGAATGTTACGAAACATCGTCGCCGCGATTCGAGCCGACGGAAACCCCATCGCTCTGGCCGTACGCCTCAGCGCGTTCGACACGGTCCCATTCCATCCTGATCCTACCTCATCCAAACCGGGGAAACTCGGTCCCGGCATCCCTGAACCTTATGAATCCTTTCTTCCTTATCGCTACGTGTTTGGAGCCCGATTTGAGGATCCGCTTACTCCTGACCTCAACGAGCCCCTTCAATTCCTCCGTCTCTGCGCCAAGCTTGGAATCCGACTCATCAACCTGACTGCCGGCTCTCCTTACTACAACCCCCATATCCAACGGCCGGCTCAATACCCTCCCATTGACGGCTATTACCCCCCGAACGACCCGCTCCTTGATGTGGTCCGTCAGATCCAAGTCGCCCGCATCCTCCGCACCTATGCCCCTAAAGAACTGATCTTAATCGGCACCGGTTACACCTACCTCCAAGACTACCTCCCTCACGTAGCCCAAGCAGTGGTTCGGGAAGGTTGGATTGACCTGGTTGGAATCGGCCGCATGGCCCTCAGTTATCCAGGACTGATCGCCGATTCCTTGGAAAAAGGCCGGATCAACCGGAAAGCCATCTGTCGCACCTTCAGCGACTGTACCACTGCACCTCGACTTGGTCTGCGCAGCGGCTGTTATCCCCTCGACCCTTTTTATGCACAATTACCCGACTTCCAAAAACTTAAGGAAAGAAAACGACAATTACGATGAATTTTTCTCTCACAAAAAGAAGGCGGGTTTCGTTTTACTTCCCTCGACCGACTTCCTATGAAGTCGAAACCGCCTCCGCCCGAGCCGCCTCAGCTTCAAACCGGGTCAGGTTGTCCTCCAACCATTTCCGCTGCGCAGGATACAACAGGGATTGATCGATATGATGCAAACAATATCGAGCACGATCATAATCTTGAAGCATCCAATACATCTCAAATCCAATTAAATAATATTGAGCGGCGTCCGACAAAGGTAACTTCTCCACTATGATCTCCTCTAACAAAGGCTTCGCCTCTTTCGGTCGCCCGTTTCGAACCAAGGCAGTTGCATAATTAATAATCGCCGCCGGATCGGTCGGATAGCGATTGTAAAGCTCAAACGTCAAACGCATTGCCAAAGTCGGTTTTTGATGGAAAACCATCAAAGCCGCAGCATAATTATTAATTGCAACTGGATCTTTGGGCGCTAGTTCATATAATTTCTTTGCAGAGTCTAATAAATAAGAATCATGCTTTAACTGATAGGCACATTTTAACAGCTCCTTATGATACTCTGCCACCTCCCATAACTCCTTCCGATGGGCTAATAACAACGGTTCCGCATACTCCGCGACCCCAATCTGAATCAAATGTTTCGCCACTGTAAACGCAAGCCGCGGATCTGAAATCCCTTCCTCCACCATCGATTGAAAAGCCTGGTGCGCCGCCAGCTGAGCCCCGCTCTCCCAATTCGCATACCCTTCCAAAAAATACGAATACCCACCCAATTTCTCCTCCGCTTCCGGTACCATCCGCAGCTCTAAGGCCATATCCCGAAGCTGATCCAATGCATTCTTCCGATCCTGATCGGAAGCACTAAGAGTCGCCTTCTGAATCAACAACTCCCCGCGTAAAATCAAACTCTCAATTACCCATCCCACACTCCGTCCATAATTCCGCAACAGTTGATTGGCCTTATCCAAAAGTCCCAAAATCGTATATATCTTCGCCAGTTGATAAGCCTCCCATGCATTGGTCGGCACCAGATTCACCTTCTGAATCCGCTGTTCCGCTTCTTTCCGTCGTCCCTCCGCTATCAACAAATTCCAAAATGTCACATGATGCGCCACCCGATCCCGTCCCAAACGCATCAGCTCATCCAACAGTTGCTGACATCGATCCACATCCCGCTTTGTAACGTAGAGAATAAACTCAAGATCATACGCCAGCGTCTCCGTCGACATATTATCCCGAGCAGACCGCAACTTCATTAACGCCTCCCTCCGTGTAGCAAAATCCTCCGCATACCCAGCCAAATACGCAAGAGACACCAAAGCAAACTCTGCGTTCAAATCATTATGCTCCGGAAGAGGAGCGTTCAAAATCGCCCTCATCTGGTCCTTCAACTTAGGATGCTCCTTCAAAAAGCGCTGAAACCTCCGAATATCCCCCGATTTAAACAAAGCAATAAGATAAACTCGTTGTAAATTCTCAGGCCACGGCTTCGGCACCTTCTCCATTAATTGAATCGCCCGAATCGTAATCCCCACTCGCGTATAAACCCGAGCAAGATCCACCAGATCTACCGCGTTCGTATGCCCTAGCCGTAATAACCACTTCCCGGCCTGCAACGTTAAAGAAATATGCTCCATCGGCTCTTCTATATTCTCTAACGTCTTCACCAACCCCCGTAACGCCTCTAAATCCCCTGGATTATTCGCCCACGCCGACCGCCAAGCCTGTAACGCAAGATCATATAGCTTACGGTCCAACGCCCGACGTGCATTCCGCTTCAACGACCAACACTGAAGCCGATCCAGAAGGCTAATCTTGATCTCCGGATAAAACCCCGGCGGCGTCGCCCGCCAAATCTTCGGCAACAAAATCGCAACCCCTAAAACCGCCCCCACAAACAAAAGAAAAGCCAAGCGAAACGGCCAGCTCAAAATCAATAAACGTAAAAACGGCCGATCCCGAAACCGCTCAGCCAGTCTCTCCTTCCGTGTTAAGATAACCTCTTCCATACAAAACTATTTGTGCGCTCTTTCTACTTACCGTTCAATTTTATCCACCACCTGGCGTTTATCCTATCTCTCTAGCCCGGTGCACAGAAATCACTCTGCCACACCCCTTTCACCCAAACAAGGGGAAAACTCCCCATTTCGCCTCTCACCATCCTTCCTTACAGATGTCATTCGATATCTTCGCATAATCATTGACCCATTTCGCCTTCCAAGGCAAGCTTCTCCTCAAGAAGGAAAACGTAAAAAATTTGTTAAGATGCCTATGGAACAAAAACAAATTCAACCGAACAACCAATCAGCAAAACCCTTGGCAGGAAAAAACGCCGTGGTCTTCGGCGTGGCGAACCACCGCTCTATCGCCTGGGCCATCGCCCGTGCCTGGAATCAAGCCGGGGCCCGAGTCGCCCTCAGCTACCAAGGGGAACGGCTCCAAGACACCGTGCAATCCCTGGCCCAGCAACTGGTTCCAGAAGCATTCACGTTCCCTTGCGACGTCACAAGCGATCAACAAATCGACCAAGCCTTCTCCACCCTCCAACAACAATTCGGCACGCTCCACCTCCTCCTCCATTCCATTGCCTTTGCCCCACGCCGTGCCCTAGACGGCAAATTCATCGACCTCCAACGAGATGACTTCCATGTGGCCATGGACGTCAGTGTCTATTCCCTCATCGCCTTAGCCCAACGCGCCTATCCCCTTATGTCCCAAGGCGGAGCCATCTTGACTCTTACCTACTATGGCTCGGTCAAGGTCGTCCCAAACTACAACGTCATGGGAGTAGCAAAAGCGGCTTTGGAATCTGCCGTACGCTACCTGGCCGCCGATTTAGGCCCCCAACACATCCGCGTTAATGCCATCAGCGCCGGCCCCGTCAAAACCCTTGCCGCCCGAGGAATCGCCGGATTTACAAAAATGCTCGAACACTACGAACAAAAAACCCCACTCCGCAGAAATATCACTCCCGAGGAACTCGGAGCCACTGCCGTCTTCCTCGCCTCTGACGGGGCTGCCGCCATTACCGGCCAAACAATCTACGTCGATTGCGGCTACGAAATTATGGGAATGTAAAGATCCAGACAATTCCTCTCAATTCATTCCACTTCTTTCTTCTACTTTTGGGTCGACTTGGTTTTTATAAGTCAATCACCATCGGGCGGACCGAGTTCTTTAATGAAAAGATTCCGGTACTCGATTGGACAATCGCATAGCTGACCGGCGATCTGGCAGGGGATGTGCTTTTGGAGGCGAATCGGGGCAGGCTCATCGCTGAGCAAACCCGGTGGATAACGGAAGCCGTCCAAAAGCTGCATCCCATCGTATTCAACCGAAACCGTCTGTCCAATCACGGTCAGCTTGATTGTGTGCCAAACGCCTATTTCCGGATCGATGTATGGGATGTGGGGCATGTCGGCATCCGTGATACCCAACTTCTCTTTGATTCGTTTAGGCAAAAACTCAAAGCTTTCCAGCTTACACAGTCCTCCTCGGGATCGAATGTTAAGTTGCTCAGCCTGTCCAAATCTTTCCATATCGGGAATAAGGCGCCGGAATATAATGCCGCTGTCAGAGATCTCCGGCATACGGAAATCGAGCATGAGACTAAAATCTTTGTATGCTTTGGCTGTGACTAGGTCCGCACCCCAACGGTCGATAGGCCGATGCGATTTGAGCACGCCGTTTTCGATTTGCCAGACGCGACGGGCCAGCGGCGAAAGACGCCAACCGGTAAAGTCCTTCCCGTTAAAAAGAGCCGTATAACCTGGCGGCGGCACGTTTAGTCCACGCGCCTTCACAACCGGCCGAGGTTTCCACGGCCGCACGCGCACGTTACGAAACGCCACCGGGCCATGATCGCCCTGCAAAATAATCGGTCCAATAGGACGTTCTTTACGCTCCCGCCAGTTCAACCCGCTCAGATACGACACTTCCTGATTTTGGTACAACACCTGACCGTTAAGCACGACTTTGACGAAGCGCGCATTGGCAATCTTCCTCCCGTTTTTGTCAAAACGAGGTGAGCAGAAGATGACGTGAAGCGTTTGCCAACGACCCGGCTGCTTCGCCGCATTGACTCGCGGTCGCACCCCGCCAAAGGGATAGTGATATACGGGCTTTGCCTCGGCTGGCGGATAGATTCCGCCACAATCAGCCGCTGTGACCGGCCGTTTCCCATAGGTATCCCGGATCTGGATTTCGTAACCGTGGAAAATCACGCCCGAATTCGACCCACGGGCTATCATAAATTCCAAGTACAGTTCGACATCCTGAAACACTTGTTTGGTGATCAGGCTGACGGTACGGCCACTGCGGCCATTGATCATGACTCCCTTACCTGGCTTGCCAATTAGTCGACGTGGATCGTTCGGATCGAGCGCTGCATCCCCTGCTTCGTACCAATCTCCGATCGGCTCTCGCCAGTCGGCGAAGTGATTTTCCGGTCCAAGTGAGATCCAGCCACCCGCATCGGCCACGGTCGCGACACTTGTTATGAGCACCGCGGCCAAGGTAATTTGTTTCGTAGCAATAAAGCCAGCAACTCGCATAGGATTCTTTTTATTTTATTTAAAACCCATTTTTACCCCCTAGCTAAAATTTCCTTTCCAACCGAGGCCTAACCCGGTTTGGCGATGGGGGCCGAAGGGATTTCATAG
>CAZBKV010000086.1:5929-8569 GCA_964492575.1 uncultured Verrucomicrobiota bacterium
ATTCACGGCGAAGGAACCGGTCGGCCTGAGGACAGTTGGCAGCGCTTAGGCTTTCGGGATTCCAGTTAAGCTTTTCGCCTACGCGGAACGCAACCGTGCCCAATAAGACCGTCTCAGTCAGCGGTCCACTGTAGAGAAAATTACACAAGGCCGGCGGACCACCCTTACAGGCTCGAAGCCATTCTGCTATGTGCCCTGGTGATGGAGGGATGGAAGGTGCCGGTGGTTGTAAGTCTGCGAATTTCTCCCGTGGATATAACTCGCGCCGACGTGCATCGGCCAGAAGCATACCACGGCTGCCAACAAACAGGATCCCTTTGGGCCAGTTCGGCAAGTTATACCGTTTTATGTGGGGTGGGCGCTTGTCGTTGTCGTACCAAGTAAGTGCTACCGGAGGCTGATTACCGCGAGCCGGGAAGGTCCAACGAGCAATCAGCCAGAGCGGATAACACTCTGGATGACGGGGTGTCCCTTCCGCTTCCACCGTATCCGGATATTTCAAATCGAGCGCCCAGAAGGGCAAATCAATCAGATGGCAGCCCATATCACCCAGTCGACCATTGCCAAAGTCCCACCATTTCCGCCATGTGACGAGTATGTAGACTGGATGATACGGCCGATAAGGAGCCGGTCCTATCCAGAGATCCCAATCTTCGATATAATCCGGAATGGGTGGTGTCTCTTTAGGACGATCCTGAGGGGGCGACCCCTGATAACACCAAACATGGACCTCACGCACTGGGCCGATTACCCCTGCCTTTATCCATTCCACCACACGCCGGAAGTTGGATCCGGAATGATTGCCTGTTCCCAACTGTGTAGCCACGCCTGTCTTGCGGGCCAGTTCGGTCAGCACACGCACCTCATGCACATCGTGAGCCAGTGGTTTTTCGCAATAGACATGCTTTCCGTGGTGCATTGCCGCTGCTGCCGCTGGAGCATGAACGTGGTCAGGTGTCGCAACAAGGACCGCGTCGATGTCTTGAGAATGTTCATCCAGCAGCTTGCGGAAATCCAGATACTCAAAGCAGCGGAAACCCTTCTTCCCACGTCTTTCATTCATCTGGTTCACGTAGGCTGCTACTGGCTTCCGGCCCGCCACGCCGCCGTAATAAAATCGGGAATAATCCATTTCCCGCACCGGATCAGCTACAGCGACTACTTGAGCGTCCGGATGCTGTAGCAACCATCTTGTGTTGACAAATCCCTGCCCGCCGGCTCCGATCACGGCCACATTGACCGTTTCGCTTGGCGGCACTTGCCCTCGACCCAGCACGTACCGTGGTACAATGACAAAACCGGCCGCCAGAGCGCCGTTGGCTGACTTCCGCAAAAACTCACGGCGACTGATTGGGCTTTGGATGGGCTTCATAGGCAGCTCCTCTGCGTATGAGACGCTAATGGCTTCGGCCGCCATTCGGAATTTACCTTCCATTATTGAATCGTTGTCGCTTTCGCGATCAATCAGAGTTCCAGGCAGAGCTGTTCGTGGTTTGATTGCGCGTGTTTTCGCCCCGCTGAACATGGTGCCGGTATGCCGCAGCTTCGACCTTGGGCTCCTTCATTACCCCCAGATCTTCGAGCCAAGCCACGAAAAGCTGCGGCCAGAGGGCAACCGATTTGCCACGGCCAACTCCCAGGTCAAACCCGTGGGTTCCTTTGCCGAACACATGCAGCTCTGCGTTGACACCCGCCTCCAACAGATGTGCGTAAAAGTCGACACATCGTGACGCGGGGGTCAACTTATCGGATCGGGCGTTGATGATGAACATCGGACAGATGGGCCTGGCGGACGGATTCGACGTCAGCCGTCTGGCAAGAAGCTGCTCCGCCTCGTCGGGAATCCCTGGATAGAAAAGACCCGCGAAATCCGGCATGCCGCTTGGCTGGCCTTCAGCTGGCTTGGGTTCCATGTGCAGGGCACAACTAAGTGCCAAATGACCGCCTGCTGAAAATCCGCAGATGCCGATCTTGTGCGGGTCCAAGCCGAGTTCTGCTGCACGCGATCGGAGCAGACGAATCGCTTGCCACCCGTCAGCACGTACGGCTTGCAAGTAGTTGCGCCACGCCTCTTTGGAACGAACATCCTCGGCAGTACGCGTATGGTATTTCAACACCAAACAGGTTATGCCATACGGTTTCAACCACAGCGCGAAATCGTGCCCTTCGCGGTCGATCCACACGTCGCGAAAGCCTCCGCCGGGACATATCACCAGGCCCACGCCGTTCGGATGCCTCGGCCGATGAAGACTGTAAGTTGCCCGCGACACTTGGCTGTAGACCCGGTTAAGCCCGGATGGGGAACCGGGCCGTGCCGCATAAGACCGGAGTTGTTCCTTCTTGTGAGATGTCACCTTATACGGTGGCCCCTTCGGCCACAGTGGAACCTCGGGTGGTAATTCCGCCGCTTGCCCGACGATCGGCATCGCCATAGTCGCCATGAACAGGGCAAGAAATAGAAGTTTCGGCTTTTGGGCGATCGGAATAATCAAAGATTTCCTTTGCATTGTGTCACTTACCCTCCGCATTTGGGTTACTTACCAAGCCAGCGAAAAAGCAGCGTTTTTCGCACGGAGACTTATGCGATTATGTATTTCGGTCTATTTTTATCTTCATCGGGATTCGATTTATCGGGAATGG
>CAZBKV010000087.1:0-4616 GCA_964492575.1 uncultured Verrucomicrobiota bacterium
ATATAAGGAATCACCTGCCAGAGAATACTCATTCGTGCCCCGTGTTCCACATGGATTTGATACCATCCTACGATGACGTAGGAAAAAGCCGCCAAAAACATCCCTAAAGTCATCCGTCGAAGCGGAGTCGGACGTAAGCCGAGTCGATCTGCCCACGGATAGAGAACCATCGTAAAAAGCGGAATCAGCAACATCACCAACAAAGGATTCAGAGATTGAATCGTCTCGGCATTCAAAGAGAACTTAGGGGCAAAAGGAAGAGGGATAGACAAAGGAATCATCTTTTCTCCCTGGAGAATCCAGGTAGAGGCGGTTTGATCGAATAAAGACCAGAACAGAGGAGCCGGGGCAAAAATCAAAAGAATATAGAAAACCGCTTTAACAGCTTGAACTTCTTCCTCAGAATATCTCTTCCGAGCCACGTCCAGGAAAGATTCCCCTCGTTTCCGTTCTTTGAGGTGTTTGAGCGCATACAACACGATCGGCCAGAAACCCTTCTGCCCGGTTTCCCGGCTTGGAGGTTTCCGGATATAAGTTGGGGTTCCCAGCCAGAAGATCAGCGTAGCCAACCCCATCGCAATCCCCGGCACCCCAAACGCAATCCTGTACCCGTAGTTGTCCTTCAGGTACGGGATCAAAATCATTGAGAAAAACGAACCAAAATTAATCGACCAATAAAACCATCCATAGACCTTGGGCAAAAGATGTTCCCGCTCCGGACCGAATTGATCCCCCACAAACGCCGAAACACAGGGCTTGATCCCTCCCGAACCGATCGCAATCAATGCAAGCCCTAAATACAGACCGTAGAGTTTGCCTTCAAAAAGCGCTAAGGCCGCATGCCCCAGACAGTAGAGAAGAGAAATCGTCAGGATCGTCCAATACCGCCCAAAATACCGGTCCGCCAACCAACCTCCGATCAACGGAAAGAAATAAACCGCTGCAATAAAAGTGTGGAGAATCCTCGTCGCTTCATAATCCGGCATCAGTAGGACACCGGTCATGTACAACATCAAAATCGATCGCATCCCGTAAAAACTGAATCGTTCCGCCGCTTCATTCCCCACAATGAACGGAACGGAGCGCGGCATCGTGTCAATCCGTTGAACCGGTTGGCGCTTCCGCTCTTCTTCGGTTTGGGCGATCTGTTGTTTCTCTGCCATGGGCCAGATTCCAGTTTATTTGTCCTACGATTTGCTTCCTTCTGAAAAAAGGCCACGTGGCCGTTGGGAGTATACCGAGCTGAATCGTCCCGTCGATCTTTCGTTTGGGAGAAAAAGAAGACCGAAAATTCTTCTCTGGCCCTCTTTACGCCAAAAATCTCCGGGGATAGAGACTTCTGCAGGCGAGAGAATGAAGGGTTTCCGGGGAGTACCTTCTCAGATTCCGATAGCTCAACCCTTGCCTTGATGGAATTTTCGAAGGGCTTCCTGAGTTCGCTGATACTCGATCAAATTCTGGGGAGTCAATACCCCAACAAGTCGGCCTTGCCCATCGATGATCAGGACCATTTGTGGATCCGACTCGTCCAGATCAGCCAAAACCTCTTCCGCCAATTCCTCCGGCCTCGCTATCCGAAAACGCGTATGCATGACGTCCCGAATCGGAGTCTGCTCCCCCCACCGAGCCAAAGCCGCCAAAAGCCGGTCCCGTGTAAGCAAACCAATAACACGATCGGCCTCGATGACTGGAAAATCCCTCTGGAAACTCTGCTGAAGATACCGCATGGCCTGTTCCAACGAATCATCCGGGTGCAGCGTGCAAACATCTCTAATCATCAGTTCCTGAACCGGAATCCCAGCCAAGGAATAACGACGGCGGGCCATCTCCCGTTCATGTTCCGCGCCCAGAATAACGAACAGCGCAATGAAAAGGAGCATCGGATTGACCACCATCCCGATCGGTCCCAAGACAAAGGCAATGGCTTGTCCAATATAGGCCGCAATATCCGTCGCCCGAAGGTAATCCATCCAAATCGCCAAAAAGGCCCGCAGCACCCGCCCACCATCCATCGGAAAGGCCGGAATAAGATTAAACGTGGCAAGAATCAAATTAGCCCAGAACAGCTTGTTCAGAAACGAGAGCCGAATCCAGCTCGGTTCTTGGAAAACATTCACCCATTGCCCGGTCCCTATCAGGAAAAGATACAACAACCCAGCCAAAACCAGATTGACCGCCGGACCGGCCAAGGCAACCCACATCTCATGAAGGGGCTGCTCCGGAAGCCTTTCCATGCGGGCTACCCCGCCGATCGGGAGCAGAAGAATGTCGCGAGTAACCACACCAAACCGCCGGGCCGTCAACGCATGCCCCAGCTCATGCATCGTAATAATGGCAAACAACGCACACGTAAACCCCAATCCATCCACCACATCCTCTACGCTCCCTCGCAGGGCGTAATGGCTGATGCCCACCCATGCCAGGAGCATGAGGAACGTGATATGCACATAGATATCAATCCCTGCAACCCTTCCAATACGCCATGACCAACGCATATCTCCTTACTCATAGCATAGAATTCGTCCCGATGCGTGCCCCCGAACCAACCTCCACACAAAATCCTCCGATTTCCTTCCTGCCTCCACACCGCCTGGCTCACTGTTTCTTGACGAAGGAGCCCTGTCCAGGGAAACTTTTCTTCCATGATGCACTTTCTAAAACAGACTCGATCCATAAGCACACTTTCTGTGGCTCTTTCTCTCCTTTTCGGAGCCGCTCATGCCGCTCCATCCCCGAGTCAGAGCGCAAAGAGCCCTTTCTTCCAAGGAGCAGAACAATCCGCCTCTGTAGCCGGGAAGGTCTTGACCAAAATCCATCGCTGGCTGCATGAACGGGCTCTCCCCAAAATCGATCCTCAAACCGGCCTTTACTTTGCCGATGGTCGCTGGAACTACCGCGATACCGCCGCCGATTGCTATCCCTTCCTCGTTTGGGCGGCATGGACGGTGGATCGTCAAGCCCTGAACGGACCGGTTCGAGCCGTCCTTCATGCCGAACGACGACTCTGCAACGTCGTAGACCGAATCCCTATGCCTTATGATCCCAAACGCCACACCGTCCTCCATTTGCCGTATGAACAGATGGTCTTTGAGGCCTCGGAATATGTGAAGGATGGCCTGGTTGCGATTGTCGAAATCACCGGAAAGGACGAATGGTTCGATCGAATGCGAGAGATTGAGGACGATTTATGGCGGCATGCCCGTGTGAAAGGCCCGGCCGGCCTCCTTTTGACAAAAAATCTGGAAGTCAACGGCGAACAGCTCCAGGTCTTATCCCGGCTGTACACCATGACCGGCGACCTGCGGTACTTAGAATGGGCAGAACGAATCGCTGAGTATTATTTCCAGCAGCCGAATTTCGTCCCGAACCGATTGCGGGATCACGGTTGCGAAATTATCAGTGGGCTGGGATTGCTCCTGGGTGTCGAAGCGGAAGCCGGCCGTCAAGAAAAAGTCCGTCGCTATGCCCCATGGATCCGACGTATGTACGATACAATTCTTGCCCGGGGTTGTAATCCAGATGGAATGATGTACAACGAGATCGAACGTCGGGAATTCGGCGCTCACTATCGGGATTTCAGCGACGGTTGGGGCTACAATTACGTAGGATTCCTTTGTTACGATATAGCATTAAAAACTCACACCTACACCCCAGCCGTTCGTCGAATCCTCACCGCCCTCTCCAAACCCATTTACCAAGATTACCGTTGGGAAGGAAGCATCGATGGGATTGCCGATTCGTTGGAAGGAGCGCTGTACCTGCTAAACCGTGTTCCGGTCCAGCAAGGGTTTGATTGGGTGGAACGGGAAGCCCGGAAACACTTGGTCTTTCTCGATCAGCCTGATCAACTCTGGGGCACCATGAAACTCCAATCCAATGCAGTCCGAACCGCCATTCTGTACGCCCTGTGGCATACCTGCGGATTAACCCTCCATCCCTGGCGTTCGGATTTAAAACTAGGGGCGAGGAAGACGCCGAATGGTTCCTTAGCCGTTTTCCTTCAAGCCGAGCGACCTTACCGCGGTTGGCTGGAGTTGGATCTTCCCCGACACCGACTCTACATGGGCTTTCATCACGATTGGCCTCGGATTAATACCATTCCCGAATGGTTTGTAGTCCAACCGGACCAAGTTTATATGGTTCAAAACCTAAACACCGGAAAAATTTCTCATCATACCGGCCGCCAACTCCACTTCGGATATGCGATCGAACTGGCCCCTCACCAACCCCTTCGGCTTTGGATCCAACCTTCCCAAAAATCACAAACTAAGTAACAAAGAACATTTTGGTCTTATAAAACGCTTCTATGAAAGGGCTCTTGGTGAGGAAGATCGACCGAAGATATGATTTTTCTGGCCGAAAAATGAGCAAAGGCCCTTGGGAAAGATCCTTTTCCATTCTCTTCCACGCTCTGAGGTGCGTAGAGCTTGTCCGAAAAAAGGGCATCTGTCTATTTTCTTATCTTGGCACGTTGGGGACAACGCGCCCTACCGCAATATGGCTTTCAGATGCCAAGGAATAGGTAGGGCGGCTTGTCCCCAAGCCGCCGCAAGAAATTCCTTCCTTTATCTCCCAACCCGTTGCGGTCATGCCCTCGATCCGGCGTTTTTCCAGGA
>CAZBKV010000087.1:4626-8515 GCA_964492575.1 uncultured Verrucomicrobiota bacterium
CCTTCAGGGCGGTTGTTTGATAAAAGCCTTTTCGAACATACGAAGTCACCCGGAGTCGATAAAAACCGGCGGGAAGATCTTGGATGGAAAGGCGAACGGTTTGACTTGGGCTTCCTCGATCGTAAAGAATCCACCAGTGAGCCGAAGATGAAAGCCGGGGGGTCCATTCCAGCGCGGCCACTGCATAGGGAGGATTTTGCCAGGAAAAGAATCCGGTATGCCCCTTTGTCAGCTCCCATTGGAGACGAAGGGCGCTTTGGGGATCATGGGGATCGGTCCCAAGACGGTACTCGGAGAGGTTGGGAAGACCATCATGATCAGGATCGCCTTCGGCCCCTTCCAGACCGCTCGGGTCAGTTGGATCCAACCCGTTTCGCAGTTCCCAACCATCCGGTAGGCCGTCTTCATCCGTATCTAACTGGTTGGGATCCAGGCCGCGGGCAAGTTCATCTGCATCGGGTAAGCCGTCTTCATCCGCATCCGGTCCAGCCATAAGCTGAACCGAAATCGGATGCAAAGACGTAGGTTCCCATCCCCCACCTTCTAAATCTATTCCAACAAAAGCGCGATCTAACCAGCCAATCCACGTCGAATCTTGCAGCCGCCATGGAGGTCGTAGGATGACCAGACCGATGCGGATGCTTTGGCCATAGGAAAGTCCAAGCGCGGCTCGCGGAAGGGCCACTACAGCAAAGTCGACCGTCCGTTCTTCCGGATCTGGCTCGAGTTGGGGGGATTGATTGAACTGTTGAATTCGTGCCCCCTCGATCGGCGAAAGCGTGGGAGTAAGGAAAAAGGCCCCTTGCCCGATCCGGACCGTATGAGATTCCCAATTTCCAGGAGAGGTTTCGCATTGGACTTCAGCAGGCCAATCCGGATCCGTCGTATCTGCAAATTCATCCCCTAACACGATGGCAACCGAGGGACGGAAATCCTGAAACCGAAGCTGCCGTAAGACCCGGAGGGCCGCTAAAGAACTTTCATCGAGGGAACCCGACGAAATCGGTTCCAGACCTTGAAGATCACTCAAACCCGGCCGACTTGGAATCTCCACAAAAAGAATGGGAAGACCACCTGGTCCTGGGACAATAGATTCCAGGCCTAGATAGAGAAACTCCTTATCCTCATTGACCCAAAGTCGACCAGGGTTCGATTCCTGTCCAGGGAAGCCGAGAAAAGGACAGCCGTGGAACTCAAAGATTTGCCCTGTGAAGTTTCCATCGCCATCCGAAGAAGCCTGTATCGGAAACGGCACGGTATGCCAGGTGGAATGGAGGGCCTGCGAAGAGGGCTTGGTCCGTCGAATCCAAACCCGATCCAGCACTTCCCCTTGTTTGCCCAAAGCGGTGATTTGCATTTTGTCTGCATCTCCTTCGACCAAGAGAAAATGGTACTGCCGCAGAAAATGCACACTGAAAGGATCCCGTGTGTAAGGGGGATAAAGGATACCACCTCCGCCGCCGGTGACGAACAGTTGAACGCCGTCAATCGGGGAAAACCGTTCATAATCATGATCGTGCGCGCTGAAAATCAGTTGCACCCCATAACGTCGGGCGATCGGCAAAAGGACCGCTGAGAGATCTTCCGGATCCGGCCGGCCGTTGAAGTTATGATCGTCTCGCTGATGCATCCCAGAGGTCCGGAGCGGCTGATGAAGAAACAAAACCTTCCATGGCTTTGAGGTGCTGGCCAAATCCTGCTCTAACCAGGCAAGCTGAGGAGAATCCGGTTCCAATCCACCTGGTGTTCCTCCTAATGGGGCATAAAGACCCACAAGATGCACCGGCCCATAATCAAAAGAATAAAAATACTTCGGCCCAGTCTGCCATTGGGCATGAACCTCCGCAGGTAGCCCATTCGTCGGGGGAAAGATCGCGTCAAAAAATCCCTGGGCTCCATACATCACATCATGATTCCCGGCCACGGCAAAAAACGGAGTCGTATGAAACAACCGGGCATAGACACTGAAGAGATGGAAATCGGCCAGAGTAGGGCGGAAGTCTGGATACACCAGATCACCCGGCAGCAGCACAAAGTCCGGTTGGGTCGCGGCAAGGACCTTGGCGATGGCAAATTGGTTTCGATTCCCGCTCCCTAGGTCCGCTAACACCGCAAACCGAAAGGTTCCATTCGTAGGAAAGGCCCAAAAGCTATAAATCGGAGAATCCACTCGCTGCCCCTCTTCGGTATAGCCGACCCGGTAAAAATATCGACGACCTGGAAGCAAATCATTCAGTCGGACCGCATGCAAAGTATCCAGCTTTTCATCCTCTATTACCCTTCCTAGCTCTGGGGTTAGGCCATACTCAATGCGAGTATCGGTGGGTTGCTCAGTCTTCCACGTGATGATTTGATACCCCACACCGGCTCCTTGCAAACACGGTCCTCGAACAAAATTTCCTAACAACTCCAGTGTGCAGGAAACTCCATATCCTTCTCCAGGTACCCAATGCAGCGCAAAAAGATTGGTCCCAGGTTGGAGCAGTTCCGATCCGCTCCCCAGATCAAAAATCTCTGCCTTTCCACTCCAATGGGGTTCGATCGGTTGAATGGTATGAGGAAGTGGATCGGTGGACTGAAGCGGAAGATTCTGAACTAAAACCCGCCGGCCGTTCAGGTATACGACAAATCCCCCAGACCAATCGATCCGAAGGAACAGATGGCGGATCGCCTCCGGATGAGAAACCAAAAATCGTTTCCGAACATAAAGCGAAGGGATCGTCGTCCCTAGACCGCTTATAGGAGTAGGTGCCGGATAGGAAGGTCCAAATGCCGGGGCTCCATGGGCCCAGTCTCCGTCCTCAAACTCTGGTAGAAACCAATTCGTCGGCGGAGCCTGTTCCTCCGCGTAATATGCACATTCATCCCGCACCCGAATCAAATCTACCCAGTCTTGCCCCTCAACCAGACTGCAAAAACACAGAAAGCTTATCCCGATGGCCCAATACCTCAATCGCATAAAAATAGGCTACGAGCCGCAAGGCCCCTCGCCAATGAGAAAGCCAAGTCGTTTCTTCTCCCACCTACCTCAGCTCAAGGCCTTCTTTTAGTCTGCATAGCTACCCTCGTAAGACAGAGGCGGATTCGTCCGTAAATTTTCAGATTTCCTTTTTCCACGCTCGGATAAGTGTAGCTACAGCCTTGATCGAATCTCCGCCCGGTTTCCGAACCCTGTATAGAGCTTGTCCGAAAAAGGTATTCGTCCATTTTTTATCTCGGCGCGCTGGGGACAGCGCGCCCTACCTTTCAATTCTCAAACCATCTAGCCGATTTTTCGGATGAGCTCTTAATCTTTCACCATCCACTCCAAGATCGCCTTCTGGACATGGAGTCGATTCTCGGCTTGATCGAAAATTGTTTGTTGATGTTCTTCAAATACCTCTTCTGTGATCTCCTTTCCTCGATAAGCCGGCAAACAATGCATGACCAGCGCACCCGGCTTGGCGGCTTGAACCACTTGGCGGTTGATTTGGTATCCGGACAGTTCCTGAAGCCGACGCTGGGCCTCCGCTTCTCGGCCCATCGAGACCCATACATCTGTATAAAGCACGTCCGCCCCTCGAGCCGCTTCCAACGGATCCGTGAAAAGGCGCACGTTCCCTCCGGCCCGCTCCAGGATTTCCTTCGAGGGCTGATACGGCGGCGGCGCGGCAATCCGTAGCTCAAAACCAAGTTTCCCTGCCGCAAAGATCCACGAGCAAGGCACATTGCAAGCCCCATCTCCGATGAAGCAGACGATCTTGCCCTGGATCGCTCCGAGCTTTTCCTGAATCGTAAAGATATCGGTCAGGATCTGGCAGGGATGTTCTTGGTCCGTCAGGGCGTTGACCGTCGGAATTCCCGAATACCGGGCAAACTCTTCCACATCCTGCTGTGCATATGTACGAAT
>CAZBKV010000088.1:0-6545 GCA_964492575.1 uncultured Verrucomicrobiota bacterium
AGTATGCGGTAGATCCGGGCCAGGCAATCGCCGAGGATGGTGGAGCGAATGTGGCCGACGTGCATCGGTTTGGCTACGTTGGGGGAGCTGAAGTCGATGATGATCGTGCGAGGTGGGGCGGCGGATTCATAAAACAGCGGGCCTTCGGAGGTGGCTTGTTGTTGGAGTTCGCGGAGGATGGCCTCGGGGCGAAGGCGGAAGTTGATGAATCCCGGCCCGGCCAGTTCGACCGACTCGCAGAGATCCTCTACCTGGAGTTTTTCCACCACAGCCTGGGCCAGTTCCCGTGGGTTGCGGCGGAGTTTCTTAGCCTGGGCCATGATGGAGGTAGATTGGTAGTCGCCGAATTGGGGATTGGGGCAGGGACGAATCAAGACCTCGGCCGGATCGATTCCCGGCAAGGCTTCGGTAGCAGCGGTTCGTAGACGAGATTCAATTTCCCGGATCAGCATAGGTCGATCCTATTCCCTTTGCGAATTCTTCGGATGACTTCCTCTGCTTGGTTTCAGCTCGTTGGGCGTGCAAGCCTTACACCATGGCTTCGGAGCTGGCTTGAATGACCCGATAGATGGACTCGGCGTCGGGGGCTTCTTCGAGGGCCTGGCGAAATTCTTTTCGATGAAGGAGCTTTGCAATAGCGGCAAGGGTATGAAGATGTTCCTGGAATTTTCCTTGGGGGACGAGGAAGAGCATCACAAGTTTGACGGGCTGACCGTCAAGGGATTCAAAGTCGATTCCCTCTTTGCTTCGGCCAAAGGCACCGATGACTTCGGAGATCAGGTTCGTGGAGGCGTGAGGGATTCCCACGCCAAAGCCGATGCCGGTACTCATCGAGCGTTCCCGCTTATAAACCACAGCGGTAATCGGCTCCCGATCTTCAGGCCGAATCGTACCGGTCTCCACCAGCCGCTGGATCAGCTCATCAATCGCCTGCCAGCGATTTTTCGCCTTCAAATCCGGTATGATGTTTTCCGGTCGTATAATGTCGCTCAAGGTCATAAGCAAAAACAGATCGTTTTGCGTTCCTCTCTACCATTCCCTTGCGCAATAGAATTCACGCCTCCTTTTTCAGAAACTTCACCTTCGATCAACTCCCTCTGTCGGGTCAAGTAGGATCCTTAGCAGAGGAAAATGCAACCCCGGCAGGAACATGTTCCAGACGATTCCGATATTCTTCAACGGTTTCGCGTACCCCCTCAATAATCCAACGGACCGCCTCTTCCGGATCATCCGTCAACCGCCACAGCTTCTGATCTTCCGGATCAATCGTTTTGTATTTCAGCAATGCCCGCTTAATAAAAACATCCAAATGCCGCCAATAATCTCGCCCCATCCGAATCACCGGAAAGCGCTCGATCTTCCCGGTCTGCATCAAAGTCAATGCCTCAAAGGCCTCATCCAATGTCCCAAACCCTCCCGGCAAAATCACAAAAGCACAGGAATACTTCACCAACATGACCTTGCGAACAAAGAAATGATCAAATTCCATAAAGTCGTGCATATACGAATTCGGTTTTTGTTCTTCGGGGAGGTGAATGTTACAGCCCAGGCTCAGCCCTCCGGCTTCCATCGCCCCTCGGTTGGCCGCTTCCATCACTCCAGGACCCCCACCCGTCATGACGGTAAACCCGGCTTTGGCCAAATGCCACCCGACTTCCCGCGCCATCCGATAATACTTATGCCCCGGCCGAAACCGCGACGATCCAAACACCGTCACACACGGCCCCTCAAAATCAAACCACTCAAACCCACGCAGAAATTCCAAAAAAATCCGAATCGCGCTTTTTAGTTCCGCCTCCTCTGGATGCCGCCCGCTTAAAAACAGTTTTTCCGTCCCGCGAACCTGCTCTAGTAGGGAAATTCGTGACTCCCGTCGAAGTCGATGGGCCAGAGCCTTAGGCCCTTCATGACGTTTCTTTTTCCCCTGTGTTGCCATTTTCCCGATCCTCTTCCCGAAATCTTGGTTTTTCCTCCCTATCAAAACCAACCGACATTCTTTCCCCCTCTCCCCCAAACAAGGATCATCCGTTCTCCCCTTGGATTCAAATGGTTTTGTGAGAGCAAGAGAAACAGAAAAGAGACATCCAGGTTATTTCGCGTATTCGACACAGCGGGTTTCGCGAATGACTGTCACCCGAATCTGCCCAGGATACTGAAGCTCATTTTCAATCTTTCGAGCCAAATTCCGAGCCAGGACCTTGGCCTGCTCATCCGTCAGCTCTTCAGGACGCACAATCACCCGCAACTCCCGTCCCGCCTGGAGGGCATAACATTTGTCCACCCCGGGGAAGGATTGGCCGATCTGTTCCAAGGCCTCCATCCGTTTGATATAATGAGCGGTCGTCTCCGCACGGGCCCCCGGCCGTGAAGCACTAATCGCATCCGCTGCCCCAACTAATACCCCAATCTCACTGCTCGGCGGAACCTCATTGTGATGCGAAGCTACGGCATTGACGATCTCTTCCGGTTCCCCAAGCCGGCGGAGAAAGTCGGCCCCGATCTTCGCATGAGAACCTTCAATCTCATGATCAATTGCCTTGCCGATGTCATGAAGGAGTCCTGCTCGTCGTGCCAACGGTACACTCGCCCCAATCTCCGCTGCCAACATGCTGCAAAGATGGGCAACTTCGATAGAGTGCTCGAGGATGTTCTGAGTATAGCTCCGACGAAACTTCAGTCGGCCTAGGGCTTTAACGATTTCCGGATGCAACGGCGGAAGCCCCACCCGAGCCACAGCCTCCTCCCCAGCTCGAATAATGGTCTCCTCAATCTGCTGGCGAACCTCTGCCACAACCTCCTCGATCCGCGTTGGATGAATTCGACCATCGGCGACCAACCGTTCCATGGCTTGTCGGGCGATCTCCCGCCGGACCGGGTCAAAGCCCGAAAGAACCACCGTATCCGGCGCTTCGTCAATCAACACGGTCACCCCCGTTGCCGCCTCAAAGGCCCGAATATTCCGTCCGTCCCGACCGATAATCCGGCCTTTGATGTCCGCCCCGTTCAGCGAAACGGAACAGGTGGTCAAATCGTTGGTCACCGGAGCCGCATAGCGTTGAATGCAAATGCTGATAATCCGTCGCGCTTCCCGTTCCGCATTGGCTCGGGCTTCTTCAAGAATATGGCGAGAAAGATCATTCGCATCCTTCAGCGACTCCTGCTCTACCTCATGCAATAAACGCAGCCGGGCTTCTTCTTCTGAAAGATGCGCCACCTCCTGGAGTTTCTCCCGCTGCTGGCGTTCTAGTTCCTGCAATCGTTTCCGTTCCTCCTCCAGTTGACGTTGTTGGGCAAGAAGATTCTGGTATTCGTGATGGAGGGCAGCTTCCCGTTGGTTCAGCCGCTCCATCTCTTCCTTCAGGATCCGTTCCCGCTCCAGAACTTTCGCCTCTAACTGATGGACTTCGGTCCGAATCTGTTGAACCTCTCGTTCCGCCTGGGCACGAATCTCAGCCGCCTCCTCAATCGCTTTCAGCTTCTCATTCTGGCGGATTAATTCCGCCTGGGCATGGGCCTCGCATAAGACTTGCTCAGCCTGTTGTTTGAGGCTTCGTCCCCTCAGGTATTCCATCCCCACTCGGGCTGCATACCCAAGGGCTGCCCCAATTCCTAGGCCTATCCCCGCTTGGGCCCAATCCATAACAATCTCGTTTGTTCAAAAATTCATTAACTGCTGCCGACCCGGCGCAGTCCACTCGGCGTCAGCAGCCAGTCCATTTTCACATCCGTGGGCCCTGTGGGTACGTGCGGCACCACCTGCCAGTCAAATCCCACTCCACATCGGGCCCCCTCGTACTCCCGTAACAACCGATCGTAATAACCTCTCCCTCGCCCTAATCGACGCCCTTCCTCATCAAACGCCAGACCCGGCACAAGGATCAAGTCCAAAGCGCGATTCGGCGGAACTTGGTCAGAAATCGGCTCCAGAATCCCAAAACGCCCTACCCGAAGCCGATCCATCCCCTCCAATCGAACAAATCGATAGATCCTCTCCTCAGCCCAAAATCGAGGAAGATATACCTCTTTGCCCTGCCGCAAAGCCTCCTCCAACAACGGAAACAAATCCACCTCCTCCGCCGTCGAGGCAAAAAAGGCGATCCGTCGGGCAGTCTGCCAAAGAATCGATTGTAAGAGATGCTGACCAATGCGGGCGGAAGCCTCCAACCGATCTTCCACCGACTGGGTCTGCAACCGAGCCTGCATCTGCTGGCGTAACCGCTGCTTTTCTTCTGCAAGCCGTTCGGTCATCCTTCATTTAGGCCGAAGGTTATGGCTTAGAGGAAGAAGGAGAATCGGAAGAGGAGACCTTGTCGCCATCGTCTAGGGATTTCCCCCCTCGACGCCGAGCTTTCTTTGTCGCCTGTCGGACCGCTTGAAAAGCCTGACGGCGTTGTTCGACTCGCTCTTGGAGACTCTTTTCGTATCCTTGATCGGTCGGCCGATAGTAGACCCGATCCGCGCCCAGGTAATCCTGGGCCACAAAATGCCCCTCAAATTTATGGGCATACTGGTAGCCCACACCATGCCCAAGCCGCTTGGCCCCTTTGTAATGCGCATCTCGAAGATGATCCGGAACCGGCAAAGTCACTCCTTTCCGGATGTCTTCCAGGGCCGCATCAATCGCCAGAATCGCACTATTACTCTTCGGGGCCGTGGCCAGATACAACGTGGCTTCCGCCAGCGGGATCCGGGCTTCCGGCCAGCCGATGAATTCCGCCGCCTGCGCTGCCGCCTGGGCGATCACTAAAGCCTGCGGATCAGCCAGGCCGATGTCTTCTGCAGCCAGGATAACCAGCCGCCGGGCAATGAACCGTGGATCCTCGCCGGCATGGATCATCTTGGCCAACCAGTACATTGCCGCATCAGGATCACTGCCCCGAACCGATTTAATAAAGGCAGAAATCGTGTCGTAATGTTGGTCTTCATCTGCATCGTAAACAACAGCCTTTCGTTGAATGCTCTCCTCAGCAACGGAAAGGGTAATATGGATAACCCCATCCTCATCCGGAGGCGTCGTCAAGGCAGCGATTTCCAGGGCATTCAGAGCACGTCGCGCATCGCCGTCGGCCATCCGAGCCAGATGTCGAAGGGCCTCCTCCTCGGCCTGAATGGAAAGCTTCCCTAACCCCCGTTCCGGATCTTCCAAGGCCCGACGAAGAAGGATCAGCAGGTCTTCTTCCGAAAGTGGCTGTAACTCAAAAATCTGGGATCGCGAAACCAGCGGGGCATTGACAAAGAAACAAGGGTTATGTGTTGTGGCTCCAATGAGCCGAACCGTACCGGCTTCCACATCCGGCAGGAGCACGTCCTGTTGCGCTTTATTGAACCGGTGGATTTCGTCGATAAAAAGGATCGTGGGCCGTCCGGTATTCCGGAGCCGATTTGCTGCGATGGCTAATTCTCGGCGAAGATCAGCCACCGTCGATTCCACTCCGCTCAACCGCACAAAGGGACACCGGGTGGTTCGGGCGATGATCTGGGCAATGGTGGTTTTGCCGGTGCCGGGTGGGCCGTATAGGATGATGGATTGAATCCGATCAGCCTCGATCGCACGACGAAGGAGTTTGCCGGGACCGAGGATATGAGTTTGACCGACCAGTTCCTCCAGCGTTCGCGGCCGCATTCGTTCAGAAAGGGGTGCACTGGGCGGCGGAGCTCCTTCTGGTTCAGAAGCCGTAGAGGCCGGTTCGGCGGATTGAGGGGGTCGCGTCTTAAACAGATCGTCCATGTATGGCTCTTTTCTTCCCATCGTTTCTGGCTTTGAGGTTGGTCCCAGGCATCCTTTCCATTTTCCACTCTTTTCCTGGATGACCCATTCCCCCTAAGAATAATCAGACAAAAGAAAAAGGGAAACGGCCGAATTCAGAAGGCTTCGGCCGTTTCCTCATTCACCCCGCCGTTGCCGTGGATGGAACAGTTCCTTTGAACTCCCTCCTCACACGGTGGAACCCTGCCAGCGGCTTTCGGCTTCCAGTGAAGGCCTGCCGGCCACCGCTCGGACCCCGGGTTCCTTAATTATTCGTTACGGTTCAAGGACTTTGTTCCCTAGCACGCGCAACAGCAGGGAAAATCTTCATTTTTCTTCCACGCCCAAAAGCATATCTAGGAAAAGCCTCTTTGCAACCGGTTGTTGAGAGAAAATCTGTTATCCTCAGCCTCCTCTCCCTCTCCCTGCAAAACCAACAAAGCCGACTCGGAGAGATAAAAAAGCCGCTCTGAAAGAAACAAACTTGCCAACCTGCCAGAACCTTTCAAAACTAAGCCCTCGACATGAATACAGATAGCCCAACCAACCGAAGCGGAATTTTTGAGGGGGTTACGCTGTACCACTGGGTGGTTGTCCTGATTGCCGCAGCGGGATGGCTCTTTGACTGCATGGACCAGCGGATCTTCGTCCTCGCCCGCGAATGGGCAATCAAAGAACTCTTAGCTAATACAGGAGAACCAGTTACCGCTGGAAGGGTCGATCTTTTTGGCAGTTGGGCGACAACAGTGATGATCCTTGGTTGGGCCACAGGCGGGATCCTCTTCGGTCCCATTAGCGA
>CAZBKV010000088.1:6555-8512 GCA_964492575.1 uncultured Verrucomicrobiota bacterium
AGTGATAAGATTGGCCGTGTCAAGACGATGGTGATCACGTTGATGATTTACTCCGGTTTTACCGGGCTGTGCGGCCTGGCCCATAGCTGGCAATCCTTTATGGTATACCGCTTTCTTACCGGTCTGGGCATTGGAGGGATGTTTGGAGCAGCAACCAGTTTGGTTGCCGAAAGTGTTCCCGACGGCTTTCGAACCTTTGCCTTAGGACTGCTGCAAGCCCTATCGGCCACAGGAAATATGCTAGGTTCCGCCGTGAGTTTTCTCATTCAACCCGGAAAAGAACATTTCTGGGGTGATTGGAATGGATGGCGAGTTCTATTCTTCGTTGGAGTTTTACCGGCATTGCTCACCATCCCGATTGTCTTGCTTCTTCGAGAACCGGAACCGTGGCTGGAAGCCAAACGCCGTCGGGAGACCGGAGAACAAGTTCCTAAGATGGGATCCCTGTACGATCTGTTTGATCATCCCCGCTGGCGAAAACACGCCCTCATCGGCCTGCTGCTAGGTGTAGCTGGAATGGCTGGATTGTGGGGAGTCGGCTTCTTCTCTCCAGAGTTAATCTCCCAATTAAAAGGCCTCAGTCAGGAGAAATTAGACCATCTCCGCTCAGCTGGCACTCTCTTGCAAGACGTAGGAAGTCTTACCGGCATGTTACTCTTTACATGGATGGCCTCAAAATGGGGACGGAGACCGGCTTTTGCGGTCTCGTTTGCAGGCTGCTTAGTGATCACGATCTTCGTCTTCATGTGCCTACGCAAACCGTCCCATGTCTATTGGATGCTTCCCTTGTTAGGCATGGCCCAGCTGTCGGTCTTTGCCGGTTACTCCATTTACTTCCCCGAGCTCTTCCCCACCCGTCTGCGAGGAACTGGGGTTGGATTCTGCTATAACACCGTACGCTACCTGGCAGCTCCTACACCGGTCATTCGAGCCCAAGTAGCCAACTTCTTCGGAAGCTTCCGAACAGGAGCGGCTATCCTAAGTTCAATTTACTTACTCGGATTCCTCGCCCTAATCTGGGCACCGGAAACCAAAGACAAACCACTACCCGAAGATGAACCCAAACCGGCAACAACGTAACCAATCCCAGAAAACAAGCCGTTTCTCCCGCCTTACAACTTGCCAGATGGGAAACTTTTCCAACAAAGTAGAACTTATGAAGAAACAAGTCGTAGCGTTATTCATAGCAGGTTGCTTGCTAGGAACCGGGCTTTCCTCGGCGGCCAACTCTCCTCAGCCCCCAACCGATCCCAAACAAAAATTCGCCTACTGCGTAGGGATGTCCCTCGCCAACAACGTCTCCCGAACCCTCAAATGGCTCCATATCCAATTTCAAGACCCGGAAATCCAATATCTCCTCCAAGGCGTAAAAGACCAATTCGCTGGCAAAACCCTCTTCTCCCAACAGGAAGCCCGAAAGATCCTCCGTGACTTCCAACAAAAGGCTTGGAACGATCTTTGCCAGAAGAACCTCAAAGCCAGTGAGGCGTTCTTAGAGCAAAACAAAAAACGCCCCGGAATCCACGTCACCTCCAGCGGCTTGCAATATGAAATCCTTAAAGAAGGCAAAGGAGAATCCCCCAAACCCAATGACATCGTAGAGGTCAATTATCGAGGCATGCTGATTGACGGAACCGTCTTCGACAGCTCCTACAAACGGGGCCGACCCAGCCGATTCATGTTAAGTCGCGTTATCCCCGGCTGGCGCGAAGCCTTGCAGATGATGAAACCCGGCTCCAAATGGAAGATCTACATTCCCCCACAACTGGCCTATGGGAAACCGGGACGCCCCCCGGCCATCGGACCCAATCAAGCCTTGATCTTCGAACTCGAACTCCTTTCCATCCAACATCCCAAGCCTTCCCGTTCCCATCCCATTACCAGCGACATCATCCGGATCCCCTCCAAACAAGAACTGGAAAAAGGGGCCAAACCGGAGATTATTAAACCGGAACAG
>CAZBKV010000089.1:0-1306 GCA_964492575.1 uncultured Verrucomicrobiota bacterium
CCCCAGGTACTGTCGCCGGAGAGGGCCCAACAGCCCATGGCAATCCGCGAAACGGAAACCTCAGTTCCAGGAAGTTTTACATATTTCATAGTCCTACCTTACTCCTTTATTTTCCTCTCCTTACCCTCTGGAGCTAGAATAAGATACCAGGTCCGTCCTTTTGCAGGAACCGAAACGTTTAATGTTACTGAATAGTCTCGATCCAATCGATAGACTTTAACCGGACCTTCTTCATGACGAATCAAGGCGATTTTCTTCAGTCCTGTATAGTATAACGGAACTCGAATTTTTCGAATGATCGGTCGATCTAACGGGTTATAAACCATAAGTAAGCCTCGTCTTCGGATATAAGGATTGACATGAAGGAAATAATCCAGGTCTTTCCCGTCGGCTCGGCGAAGGTGAATGATATCAGACTCTAAGATATCACGATATTTCTTGAACCAAGTGACCCATTTCTTGACCAAATCTCGGGTTTCTGGGGCGTCATAGATTCGAGGACCGCGATAGCAAGCTTGGACTCCGGCTCCCAAGTTATTGGCCAGATGAGCTTCATAGGTATCCAAATGTTCCCGTAACGGCTCGACGGTTGCTGCTGCTCCACCTCCATGATATTGGGTTAGAGGGACGAACATCCATCCCAGAGTCGGTGGCTTTCGCCAAGTTCCATCATAGATATTTTGGCGTGCGTGAATGATCTGAAGCTCTCGTGGGAGCGACCAATTGGACTCTCGATATCCCATGGCGGTCTTACTCGTCCCGTTTAAGAAGTAGGCGTCCGGAGCGTTCACATAAATTCCGTGTTCCCGACACCAACGGTAAAACTGAATGCTCTTCTGCCACTGAGCCCACTGGGAATCTTCCAATCCACGGTGTCCCGGATGGTTTGTTGATGCACAGAGATCGCCCGGATAGGGACCATCATGTTCCAGGGCGTCGAACCCGGTGGCTTGAATAAAATATTTCAACTTTTTAAAATAAGACTCTGCCCATGCGCTTCCAAGACAAGGGGCATGTCCGAAGATTGCATCATCATCCGGTCGCCCTGTTCGAGGGCTGATCACATCGGTTTCATCATTGATCTTTCGACTGCTAAGAAGGGAGTATCCTCCTACCTGGATTCCCTTAGAATGCGCATAATCTACCAACGCCTTAATTTTGGCGATATAGTTTGCATTAGTGTTTTCCATGTCTAGACCGCTTCCAAAACTAAAAATGATCATCTCAAATCCTACTTCGGCACATTGGTCTACGGCTCGTCGGAAAATCTTGGGGTCTGCATAACGGAGATGGAGCATAATTGGAT
>CAZBKV010000089.1:1316-1674 GCA_964492575.1 uncultured Verrucomicrobiota bacterium
GAAAACACGTCGAATCGCTAATCCCCATCGCTCTCGGTCATAGCCATCTTGGATCAAGAGCCAGACTCGCCAGGAAGTCCAACTCTGTCCCGGTTTTAAGAGGACGCCGGGGCCGATTGGAGGATAACAAAGCAATAGGCAAGGGGTTTGCCGTCGATAGTTTACCTGCGTCTTGTATTCCGGGTCGGACTCCCAATGGAGGACTTGGTTCGCTCTTACCGGATCAGAACCATGGAAGCTGTAGTCACTGATGACCGTAATCGGTGGGAGACGCCAGTCGTTTGCTTTTGGTTTCTCGACCTCCGACTCGGCTTCGACAGCGGCCAAAACTTCCGTTGTGGCTCGATCAATCACAATG
>CAZBKV010000089.1:1684-8493 GCA_964492575.1 uncultured Verrucomicrobiota bacterium
CCCGTTTCGAACTGTCAACCATTTTCCGATCAGAGGAATTCCGTCATAAAGTTCGTAATGAATTGTCACGGTGACTCCTTTTACATTTCCTTCGCCTTCGTAAACAAAATCAAGCCCTACCCCTTTGGGCGGCCAAGGTAAGTCCTGGGCATGACGCACCCTCTTCCATTCAAAAGGCTTCTCGATCGGAGCAGGGTGAACCTCGATCAGGCGAAAGGCATGAGGCAGAGGGCGCAATTGAGGAATCCATTGAGGAAGAAGAAAGGCGTGGTCCGGCTGTCCTGTAAGGCCTCCTACTGGATAACGTTTCTTATCAATTGTCAGGTAAGCCTCTGGTTTGACGGCGCGGAGGAGGGATTGATGGGTGGTAAGATTTTCCAGGCCGATGGTTGCCCCATTCGGCCGGAGTCGGAAGGTTCGCCGCACAAGACCGTTATCCAGACAGATTTCATCCGGGTTACCTGTTCGATAGATTCCGGCTCGAATTGGGAATCGGCAGATCAACCAATCTGGAGGAGGGATATGATCTTTGGAACGGTGAAGCAAAGGAAATTTCTTAATATCGATAAAGCCTGCTTTCTTCCCCTCTGCTTGCCCCGAAAAAACAGCGGCAAGACAAAAACACCAACAAAGCCAAATATTCCCCCAACCGTTTCGCAAAATGCTCATGTTCCCTCCTATTTCCATCTTTTTCGCTTTTATCTACAAAAGGGAGAAAGAGTTAACAAGGCAACTGGAAAAATGCTTTTCCATCTGTCTTTCTTTTTTCAAAGCGAGGGATTCGAACAATTCAAAAAGGAAGTTTAAAAATTTTTACGTATGTTCCAAAGAAGCGCACAATCTTTTTGCTTGTTCACCCTGGATTTTGCAGACTCGGTTCTTGATGTAGGATCAAACGGAAAAAATTAACCTTAACTAAAAGGAGGTATAAATGAGAAAGATCATTACCCTGATTAGGTGGGGTTGGTTTTTGGGTTTCTCTGCATGGCCCAGGGTCTCCCTAAGGCGGTTCATCTTCAACTGGAAAAAGCAGAATCGCCAACTGGTCCCTGGAAAACCGTTTCTCTTTCTCAACTTCCTTATGCTTCAGACGGTTCTTTGGTGGATGTGATTGATTGAATAAAAATTGGGCATCGGTTTTCATGGCCGATGCTTTTCATCACTTCAGCCGAATTCGCTGAAAATTAATTCCGGTGTTCCGGAGATAGGTATAAGGCAAAGGTAGCAATCGTAGGACAAGCTTTTGCCTTTAGGATACGAAGCCGGACGCGTTGGCAGGTTACCGGTTCGATTCTTAGGATCCGCTTATATCCAATGGTTGTCCCAGCACAGAGCCGTTTCCATTGTCCTCGAATCCACCCATCGACTTGCCAGGCGTGAACCCGCTGGCCAAGCGGAATGTATTCTTGAATAAGAACCCGATCGAAACGAGTTGGTTTTCCTAAATCGATTTCCATCCAAGCTTTGGTCACCCCATCGTCTGTGGCCCAATAGGTATCAAAATCTCCATCAACGGCCTTTGCTGGAGAGAAACGGTCGGCGTTGCCTCGAACATTCGAAGCTCGGGTCTGAGCACTGCGAGCTAAGTCTGTTCGGAACGTCTCGTCCAGGATTCGGCGAAATTCAATTAGCCGTTGAGCATCGATTTCATGAATCAATCCGCGGCGGTCCGGAGGGACATTCAATAACAAATTTGCGCTCCGTCCCACAGACTCATAGTAGATATCCAATAATTTTTTTACAGTCTTTACCCGTGTATCCTGAGAGGGATGATAAAACCATCCGGGACGAATGGAAACATCTACCTCAGGCGGGCACCAATCTGCACCGTCAGGATCTCCTTGGGCATATTTTCGGGCATAGCCAGGAAACCCTGGGTAAAGTCCCTTCCGATTGATCGTCAGCCAACACGTTTCAAAACAAACCCCCTGTTCGTTGCCAACCCAGCGGATGTCCGGACCGGCGTCACTGAAGATGACCGCTTGGGGTTGGAGCTGGCGAACGATTTTCCAGGTGTTCGGCCAGTCGTAATAGGTCTTTCGGTCGATCCGACGATTCTCTCGAGCTCCGCCGTAGTAGCCGGTTCCGCCGTTTGCCCCATCGAACCAGACCTCAAAGATAGGTCCATAGTTCGTAAGCAACTCGCGAAGCTGATTTCTATAATATTGGAGATAAGCCGGGCGGCCGTAGTCAGGATGATTGCGATCCCACGGGGAAAGATAGATTCCAAACTTCAATCCATATTCGCGGCAGGCTTCTGCTACGGCTTTTACGACATCCCCTTTCCCATTCATCCAACGGCTCGAGGCCACAGAATGTTTGGTATATTTACTTGGCCAGAGACAGAAACCGTCGTGATGCTTTGCGGTAAGAATGAGACCTTTCATTCCGGCGGCTTTGGCCACCCGAGCCCATTGCCGGGCATCGAACTGAGAAGGAAAGAAAAGCTTAGGGTCTTCGTCACCGTACCCCCATTCCTTGTCTGTAAAGGTATTGATTCCGAAATGGAGGAAGCCGTAGAACTCCAATTTGTGCCAGGCTAACTGACGTGGGGAAGGTACAGGACCACAGGGGGTTGGCGGAGAAACTTTCTGTTTGGAAGGCTCTCCTGCGTTGGCGATGCTCAGCCAGAGACTTGCCGCCAAAATGCTGCTCACCCACAAAACACTCTTTCTCATGCAAAGAAGAGTAAGCAAAGCTCGAAAAGAAAGCAATCCCTCTTCCAGAAGGTTCTTAGGGGGCTTGGAGGAGCTGAGCCAGGAATTGGGCATTTCGGGTAGCGGCGGCGTTCCAGTCGTTATTAAAGTAGATCCAGGCTTCTTGGCAGCCGCTTTTTAGGATTCGTGTGGCCCATTCTTGTAATTGCTGTTGGGTATATTCGTGGCGATACCATTCCCCGGGGCCATGGAATCGGATGTATAATGTTTTTGACGTGCACACGATGGTATCCGGCAAATTGGGGGCACTGACGACACAAAAAATCACACCTTTCTCCTTCAGCCGTTTGTAAACCTCTTCCTGCCACCAGGAAATATGACGGAATTCTAATACGTTTTGAAAAGATGGATTAAGCTGCTGAAGGATGGTCTCTAAACGTTCCGGGCTGTAATGAAAACTGGGAGGGAGTTGAAAAAGGACACAGCCGAGTTTCTCTCCCATCGGTTCCAGAAGACGATAAAAATCTTGGACTAGGGATTCTGTTTCATGGAAGCGTTTTCTGTGGGTGATGAGTTGATTGACCTTCACGCTGTAGACGAAACCAGGGCGAGCCTCACGGATCCAACGGCGTACGGTCTCTGTGCTTGGCCATCGATAGAAAGGAGCGTTTAATTCTACAGTCGAGAAATGCTCTTGATAAAAAGCGAACCATTTTTGTTTTGGCAAATCGGCTGGATAAAATCGTTCTTTCCAATGGGCATAATACCAACCGGAGCAACCGACATGGGCAAGAAGAGAAGGTTTCTTTGTCTTTTTGGAACGAGCCATGTGAAGAATTTTCTTTTTAGAAAGGAATTTGTCAATGGCGATCGTATGCCCATTGTATGGCTTTTTCAAAGGCCTCCAAATGGGCCTTTACACAGCGTTCCAGATGAAACTCTTGCATTGCTCGGTGGTAGGCGACTTCGCCCATTCGATGGCGTCTTTCTGGATTTTCTACAAGCTCTCTTAGGGCCTGTGCCAAACGTTGGGGATTTCGAGGCGGGACGAGGATCCCTTGTTTTCCGTCTTGAATTATTTCTCTGACGGAACCGACGTCGGTAGCCACAACGGGTTTCCCAAGAGCCATTGCTTCCATCGCCGAAGTTGGGATCCCTTCAGCATGACTGCTTAAGACGAAGACGTCAAAGCCAGCAAGGACCCGTGAGCCTTCAGGGGGTGATTCAAGGAATCGGAGAAATCCCTTCTCGCAGACTTTCCGTTTTTTGGCGTATTCGATTACATTTTTTTGATACCACTTTTCCAATCCGGCTGTCGTCCGGCCCACAATGCGAACCTGACAGGGAACCCCCCATTCCTTCAAAAAAGCCGCGGCGGCTACTAAAATCTCATGGGCCTTTTGACGATTTCGGTTTCCTAGGGTACCGAGAACCACGATTCCTTCTTCTACGTCGAGAAACTTCCGCGCCCAAGCACGGTAGGACTGAAAAGATTCCAGCTCTTGGAAATCCACCGGAGGATAGAAGGGGACCAGGCGTTCTCCAAGGGATCCGATTCCAGGATGGGCTTCTGCGACACGCCGTCCGGTGCTCATGACGACATGGGCAAGGCGGCGTACAAGAGGACTCAGCAAGATCCGAAGTGGCCGCGGAGCAAAGGTGCTTAAGATCTGCCAGACCAAGGGAAGCCGAAGCCGATTTGCCGCAATGGCCCCTTGCGGATGTTGAAATCCGCAGACTTGAATAAGATCGACCTTCTCCTCTTGAGCCACGGTTTGGATTCGGCGGATATCTTTGGGAAATTGTTTGAGATAGTGTAATTGAAATCGAAGGGATTTTACGGCACGGAGACGATGGAGAGGGAGAATATGCACCTGGATTCCGAGGGATCGAAGTTTTTCTGCCCCGTCTCCTGGTTCGTCTGGTAAGAGAACGAGGTATTCCCATCCTGCCTCCCGGAGTGGATGATATAGACGGCGGATTTGATTATGGGGACCTCCAAAAGTTGGGGTATGAATGATGGCAAGAACTTTCCGCATGGCTTGATTTTGTTTCTTGGAATTCTGCCTTTATAAAACTTTTTCTACTACTTCCTTGACTAATTCAGGAAAAGATGTGTGATGCGGAGCAAGGATAAAGAAAATCGGATAAGTGGAAAGAAGGAATTTTAACTGAGAGATCTCTTTTTGGCGAAGGGCGTCTAAGTCCAATTCTGGGTTGGCAGCGGAGTACGCAAGGAGCATGGGGTTGACGTCATAGGTAAATTCAATGCGGTTACTAATCCTGGCCCGATGGAAGGCTTCTTCATAGGAAAGTTTCTTGATTTGGGTTTCTCGGCTTCGCTGGAGGAAGAAGATGGCTCGAAGATCGGCTTTGGTCTCCACATCGCCCTGGAGGTAATCCCATAGGCTTGCAACAGGAGGACGGATGATCCGGGCCAGAATGGGAAGTCGATGGACCAAATGGCCGTAGAATTGGGTGATTTGTTCTTTCAAAGAACGCTTTCCTGAGAGCAGATGGTAAAATGTGCCGGTAAAAGGACATCCCCAAACGGTTGTTCCATCCGTAATAGCCATATCTTCGGCCACAATCCGAAAACCGCTCTGCCGAAGGGTAAGTGCGGTATAGGTCTTGCCGGTATCCGGAGGGGCAAAAAGAAGGAAAGCATTGCCTTTATAAGAGACGCAGGAACAGTGAAGAGGGAGAAGATTTTTTTGGAGAAGGTGGACGGTAAGGAGTTCTAATAGATGTCGTCCAGGAGCCGGGATAACTCCCAGGGTAAACCGAACCAGTTTATAATATTTGGTGTTGATCTTCATTACAGGCTGGGAATCCAGATCTTGTATATGCATTTGAATCGTCAGGCCGGGGGCGAAGGAGCGTTCGCAATAGACCTCTTTTTGGCCCGGGGCTACAAAATAATAATGAAATTTTTGATGCAATCGACTGGGACGAGGCACGCGGGAAACAACGAAGAAATTGAAATGAATAAAATCATTTTTTATCTCAGGGCATTTGGGGCCAAGGTGTTCGGCCATGGAAAATCGGGGGATGTAGTCGGTGGTAGAGGTCACAACGACCTTTTCAGGGATCACCCAATAGTGTTTTGCGGTTTGTTCTCGTGCCATATTTTCTGCTGTGTTGTTTTTCTTTGTGTCTTCTCTCTGTCCGGTCTCCATATTTGCCTCTTTTAGGCTCTCGGCAGAAGCCCCTTTCTTTTCTTTTGTTTGGCTGTTGAATCATGTCTGGTTCGAATGGATAAGACAAATTTTCTTCTCACTGGAGAAGAGTTTCGTTATCTCTATCTGTTACAAATCTATCTTTCAATAAGAAAAGCTCGCTTTTTGGGCTGGTTTTGAGGGAAGATAGGAAAATGATGATGGAGGGAATCCCCATGAAAAGAGGATCAATCTTTTCCCAAGGAGCAAGAGGCATTGCTGCCGTTGTGTTAGGGATTGTACTTGCTAGGGGTACGTTCGCCGGTGAGGTTTGGTCGGGCAAGCGTCCGAATGTCCTATTCCTGGTCGTGGATGATTTACGGCCGGAGTTGCCGTGTTATGGGAAGAAACAGGTGGTTGCACCGAATATCACGGCGCTGGCGGCATCGGGCTTTGTCTTTGAGCGGGCGTATTGTCAGGTACCGGTCTGCGGGGCCTCGCGGGCAAGTTTATTGACCGGGCTTCGGCCGACTCGGTATCGTTTTTTGACTTACTCTACATGGGCTCAACGGGATGCACCAGGAATTGTGACCTTACCTGAACATTTCCGTCGTCATGGGTATATCACCATTTCACTTGGGAAGGTCTTTCATCACCAGCAGGATTGTCCTCAGAGTTGGAGTGAACCGGCATGGCGACCGCGTCCGGAACATCGGGGGCGGGATTATATGTTGCCGGAAAATGTGGCCATTGCGGCGCGGGATCCTCGAGGACTGGGGCCTGCTTACGAGTGTGCGGATGTTTCGGATGATGCGTATCGGGATGGGAAGATTGCGTTACGGGCCATTCAGGAACTGCGCCGGTTGAAGGAGAAGGGGCGGCCTTTCTTTTTAGCGGTTGGATTTTTGAAGCCGCATTTGCCGTTTAATGCACCGAAGCGGTATTGGGATCTTTACCCACCGGGGTCGGTCCATCCTGCTTCCAATTCTTATCC
>CAZBKV010000090.1:0-666 GCA_964492575.1 uncultured Verrucomicrobiota bacterium
GGATAGAAGAAAAGAATTTTTGCGGCGGCTTGAGACAAGCCGTCCTACCTGCCCCTGGGCATTCGGAAGGGAATTGAAAGGGCGTGATTTCCACATCGCGCCGGGGTTCATTTGTGGTAGGATGCGTTGTCCCAGCGCGCCGTGATTCCCCATTTGTGGTAGGGCGCGCTGTCCTCAGCGCGCCGAGATAAAAAATGGACGGATACCCCCTTTTTCGGACAAGCTCTAGGAAATCATTCCTCTCCCACCGCTTTCACCAGAGAAGTAACAGGGCGTAATGAAAATCTTTTTGAAACGGTTGTTTTAATCCAATGGGATTTTCTTGCGTTGATAGGTCGGGATGTCGAGGTCCTGATCACGGAAGAAACTATCCCCACCTTTCCGAAGCCAATTTATATCATAACGAGGAAGCTCCGGTTGCATTGCGGAAATCTTCATCTGGGACGTAGAAGGAGGAAATGGCTTTTGGGTCACCTTCTTAGTTTTTGCATTCCAAGGGGAGGAAGAAGCCAAAGCCGAGGTATCAGGAAGAGCAAAAGAGGTTAAAAGAGGTTCGGATTCTTGTTTGGAAGGAAGGGATGGGGTTGTAAAAGCTGCCGGCATTCCTGTAACAAGAGTCATCGCAAGACGATCTTTCATCGCCGGATCGGCCATGGCTCCATAAAA
>CAZBKV010000090.1:676-4601 GCA_964492575.1 uncultured Verrucomicrobiota bacterium
GGGCTAATTTGCGCAGTCCATCAACTGTCTCTCGAAGAACGGCTAGAGTCAATCGATTTCCCCCTACAATCGAAGCGAGGAGAAGTTTACATTGTTCGAGTGTTTGTCCATCTGCATGAAAGAGAGGATGTTTCTGGATTTTTTCCAGAACAGAATCCACGGCATGAGGACCTTCTGCTTCTGCAAAGGCCAATCGTGCGGCAAGACGATGTTCTAACAATGCGGTGCGGAATCGATTCCAATTGATTGGAAGCCCGATTTTTGTATTGAATGTATTAATAAATCCTGTAATTGCCCCGCTTATCCAACTGCGTAGAAGATAGAGAAAGCGATCTAGCGGCTCATCCGCCGGAAGAATGGAAAGAAGAGGATCCAGAGGAATTTCGATAAGAAGATGAGACAGTCCTTGGCTTTGCTGAATGGCGCGTTGGGCAATAGAGTCTTTTTGTTCAAAGGACCAAGGGGTGGTCACAAACGCGATCACCAGGCAGCTTTCCTCAATTGCAGCTTGCGCAGCGATTGGGAGGATAGCGGTTCCGGTGATCCCGCCCAGTCCAACGACTAACACCACAAAGTCCTTCCCACGACAAAGTTCCCGAAAAAGAGCGAGGTTTTCCTGGGCTATGGAAGCTGCAAGAGAAAGAGAAGGAGCGGGAAAACCTCGAAGAACGTCCTTTCCTAGGATAATCCGTCGCGAATGGGAAAGGGTGACAAGCCAACGTTCGTCGGTGTCGACGGCTACAACTTGTCCGGGGAGGGAAAGAACGGGGGCGATTTGATCGACCAGCTGGCTTCCGGTGGAACCCAACCCAAGGAGCAACAAGGAAGGGGCGTTGGGTGTGCTGGTTGAATTGGTTTGTAAGTTGGCTGTTGACATCTCCTTTTACTCCTATTGGGAAAGTTTTATGCGTATCGGCGGCGTACCGTAGACCAGATTCGTCTCCAAAATCCTCGCCGATCGGCCTTAAAATAAGTTCCTTCCGTCACAATTCGGTTCCGCATATATAAAAGCAAGCCAAACGGAGTCGCAAATTCCGGTTGATTCAGATTCTGATACTCTGTCAACTGTGGGAAGCCATGGATCGAGCCTACCTGGGCGGGGGCGCCAAAAACGCGTTCCGCAAGCTGGGTTATTCCTTCGATTCGAGCGCAGCCACCGGCCAGAATAATCCCTTGACTCCGATAGGCATAGTCCAATTTTTGCTCTGCAAGGAGCTCTCGAACAATCTGGAAGATTTCTTCCAACCGTACTTCAACAACCCGTCGAACGGATCCAAGCCGGAAACAAATCCGTCTGTTTTGAGACTCCAGAGACTCTTCTACGATTTGATCTGAGGGGTTGGGAGGTAAGATTGTGTAAGCGTACTTCTTTTTGTAAATTTCTGCATAGGGGATTTCAATATTCAGAAAAGCGGCCAAGTCTAATGTCACATGATTGCCTCCCACGGGAACAGAGCCGACGGCCAACAACTTCCCTTGATGAAAGAGGGCATAGTCCGTGGTCCCACCGCCTATATCAATGACCAAGACCCCGGCCTGACGGTGAGCCCCGGTGGTTACGCTCAACGCCGTTGCGATTCCATTGGGAAGAAGATGGGCGACTTCTAGTTCAACCGCCTTCATGAGATGGAGGCGATGTTCCAGGAGCGAAGAGGGCATATGAACAATGGTTGCCTCCATTCCCAGTTCTTCGGCCGGCTTTCCTTCCGGCCAATCAACCGGTTCGCCTCTATCTAAAAAGAATCGATGCTGTAAAAAATGGAGGATTTTATGGTCCGGTGGAATCTGAATGCTCCGTACTTGATGCATCAAAGTGTTGATGTCCTCAGCATGGATCGCACGATGAGGTGGATGGATCGGAATAGAACGGTGGACATGCTGAAATTGAAGTCCGGGGCCTGCGACGTTTAAGGTCACCCGGCGGATCACCTCTCTGGACATTTTTTCTGCTTGGGCCAAAGCTGTTTGCACATCTTTCTGGGCCAAAGAGGCATGAATAATGTTCCCTTTTAAAACGCCTCGGGAAGGAGATTGTCCGACTCCGAGAAGGCGCAAGCCTTCCGCCAAATCATATTCGGCGACCAACATACAGATCTTATTGGTCCCGATTTCTAACGCCGCCAGTAAATATTTTTTTGATCTTCGACTCAAAGCCTCCTCTTCTTGACTAGGAAACTTAATTCGTCCATTGACTAGATTGAACTTTGCCCGAAGCCACACGCCACAGAGCCGGACAGTTATTCGTTAGAGAAAGGTCAATTTGAAGAAGTTTTCGATGGTGCTGGGCACTATACAGATAGAGAACCCGAAGCCGTTCCAATTGTTGTTGCAAGGGCAAAGTTTCTACTCCAAAACGAACTCGGGCCCCATCATTTAGCTGCGCCTGCACAACATCTGGGGTAGAGACATCTAAATTCACAGGGTAAGCCGGTAATCTTTTTTTCTTCCACAACTCCAACAGTTGAAGAGCCGTCTGGAATTCCATTCCTTTGATTGGTTTGCCGGGTTGGACGGTAGAAGGTTCTACCCCGTAAATTCGAGGTAGGGATTGAAAATCGGGGTGTCCATTGATCCAAGGCATCGGTACTCCCTCCCGATCCACAAGGTAAGAGATGGGATCGGTGGTCTCTTCCCCTTCCACCGGAAAGACTTCCACTACAGCGATGGGAATACGTTCTTCCACATAAAGGCGTAAGACTCCTCCCGGCCGTCGTTCCACCGCTACCCGTTTTAAATAAGGGATTTGTTCTAATCGTTTTCGGACCCGTTGGAGATCTAAAAAGAGGAGATTCTGTCCCCGATAAAGACCGGCGACGGATAAGAGATATTGCGGGGAAACAAGCCGACAGGTTCCTATCAAGCTAACGCGTTGGAGGCAAAACCATCGAGCCAAAACTTGAGGCATGGGAATTCGGGGAAGGGAAAATCCTACCGCCCCCAGCCCTACAAAAAGACATCCAACCCAGAGGAGTTGTTTCCAAGGCAGAGGGGAACGCCGCGACGAACGCGAAGTTCGTCTACCCTGGGATTTGGCTCGACGTCCACAGGTTCCCATCGCTCTAGTTTATGTCAAACTGGTTTGAGATTTAGGCATTCGTCGTAAAGCCAATTCGATCATCTTTTCACAAAGGGCTACAAAGGAGTAGCCAGCCTGGGCAGCGGCCATCGGCAGCAAACTCGTCTCGGTCATTCCGGGCAAGGTATTGACCTCAAGGACGTACGGTTGCCCTGATGCATCCACCATCACGTCCACCCTCCCGTAGTCCCGACCGCCAATTGCATGAAAGGCAGAGAGGGCGGCTTGTTGAATTCGCTTTGTGGTCTCCGGATCAAACCGTCCCGGACAGTAATATTCGGTGGCTCCTCGGGTGTATTTATGATGATAATCTAAATGTCCCGATTTGGGGCAGACCTCGACCACCGGCAATGGATCATCCCCAAGGATTCCAACAGTGGCCTCCCGGCCAAGGATCCGTTTCTCTACCAGTACCGGTTGCCTGAACCGCCCTGCCTCAGCCATTGCGGTGACAAACTCCTCCACCGTCTCTACAAAAGCCAATCCGATGCTGGAGCCCTGAGCGATCGGTTTTAAGACCAACGGAGGTGCCCAACCCTCAGGAAGACGCTGTGTGTTAGGTTCTATGACAGTGTATTCTGGAGTAGGAACCCCGGCAGCAAGAAAACGACGTTTGCTCTCTAGCTTGTTAAAAGCGATCCGACTGGCCTCTGGACCACAACCGGTGTAAGGGATCCCAAGCTGTTCTAATTCGGCCTGGACCTGACCGTCTTCTCCATATTCTCCATGCAGGGCAAGAAAGACGACCTCCACATCATCCGGTAATCGAAGTTTCCGATCAACCGGATCAATCTCATACACTGTATGCCCCCGTTGCCGAAGAGCCGCGGCCACGGCACGGCCGCTTCG
>CAZBKV010000090.1:4611-5637 GCA_964492575.1 uncultured Verrucomicrobiota bacterium
CAATAAAACAGCGATTTTTAACAAACAATCCATTCTTCCCATTTTTCCTATCCTGCAATTTCGACGACGATTTGTTGAGCAATCATCCGTGCTGCATCGGGCCGATACCACCGACGAAGGGCTTGCCGCATCGTTTCCCGTTCTTGAGGATTTTGGAAAAGTCGGTGGATTTCCTGAACCAAGCGCTCTGGGGTTGCTTCTTCTTGACGAATCATTCGGGCGGCTCCGCTAGCAGCAAAGGCTTGGGCATTGGCTAATTGATGATCGTGCGCTGTTCCGGATAGCGGGATTAAAATCGGTGGTACACCTGCAGCGGCGATTTCGGCAAGAGAGGAAGCACCCGCTCGGGAAATCACGAGGTCCGCAGCCTGCAAAGCCCGATTCATCCGGGGATCAAAACTTTTTACATAGGCTGGGATGCCATGAGCCTGATAGGCCTTCTGAATTTGATCTCTCTCCTCTGGATTCACGTTCTGGCCGGTAAAATGAATGACCTGAAAACGGTCTTGCTGCCGACAAAGGAAGGGCAAAGCCTGGATCATCGTCCGATTGATAAACCCCGCCCCTCCACTGCCGCTGATTACCAGTAAAGTGGGACGCTGTGGATCCAAACCAAACTCTTGACGAGCTGTCTGTGGCTCTGTTTTGAAAAAGGCAAAACGGATCGGCATTCCAATCGGCTCTACCTTGATTCGCTTTAATCCATCCCCCGCCGACGGGAAAAAGACCCATACCCGACGGGCAAATTTAGCCAATAAACGATTGGCTCGACCAACAACGGCATTCGCTTCGAATAAATAAACCGGAATTTTCTTCCTCCCAGCAAGCAATCCGATGGGAATCCCTGTAAATCCACCTGTGGAGAAAATTGCTGCCGGTGGAGAGTGTCGAATGGTTCTCCATGTCTCCCAAAAGGCTGTGCTCCATTCCACCCCTTCGTTCCACAGCCGGTGCCATCGTGACTTTGAATTTAAACAAGAATGTCGAAGCGGTAGCCGATGGACGGGATAGACTTGAGGAACCGAA
>CAZBKV010000090.1:5647-6383 GCA_964492575.1 uncultured Verrucomicrobiota bacterium
CCCAAAGCTCCGGCACACATCCTAACTGGGCCAGCTGCTCGGCCACAGCCCATCCTGGAAAAAAATGTCCTCCAGATCCTCCACAACAAATGACGATCCTTGGCCTATTCCGATCGGCTCCTTTCATGCCTTTTCCTCTTGGACCAAAAGATGAAGAGGTTCTACCTCTTCTGTCGAACCGACGGACCGTTTCTTTTCTCCCGATTGACAAATCGCTCGGGCAACACGAAGAAGGAGCCCTACCCCGATTAACCCCATCAACACACTTGATCCGCCTTGACTGATAAATATAAGGGGAAGCCCTTTATTCGGCAGCAATCCGGTCACCACTCCCAAGTTGATAATAGCCTGCAATCCGAACAAAAACCCAATCCCCCAACACAAAATGCTCCCAAACGGATCTGCAATAGCCGACAAACGGACGGCCCCCCAAAAAAGCAGCGCATATAATACTAGAACCATCATTCCCCCTAAAAATCCCCATTCCTCTGCTAAAATAGCAAAGATAAAATCATGTCGGGCTTCTGGTAAGAACTCAACCTGCTGACTCTTTCCTAATCCCCGGCCTGTCCATCCACCTAAACCAATGGCAATCTTAGACTGATGTGTCTGATAATTGATACTGTTAAGCATCTGATGCGGATGAATAAATCCCATAATCCGTTGATACCGCACCTCATCGTGCAAAATGAAGCCACTGATTCCTAATATCCCCACCAGCCCCATCAGAAACAAA
>CAZBKV010000090.1:6430-8454 GCA_964492575.1 uncultured Verrucomicrobiota bacterium
CGGCGGCATAACGTCGCAAGTTCTAATCATGAGAACAGGTCCTATCAACATGGCAGTCCCTAAATCCGGTTCGAGTAAAATTAACCCACAGATCAACGCTGTGATAAAGCTCGGCACCAAAACCCCTTCTACGAAGCTTTGGATTCGAACCTTTAGACAGGTGTAGTACCAACTTAATCCTAAGATCAGAGCCAACTTCGCAAAATCAGAGGGCTGGAATTGGTAATCATGCAAACGAATCCATCGTACCGCCCCTTTTACTTCCCTCCCCACCAACAGCACCGCAACAAGGAGAGCAACCGACAGAAGATAGGCCGGCACTCCCAGCCACTTGATCCATGAATATGGAAGAACGAGAATCACCGCCGCCACCAGCATCCCTAATCCAACGGCGATTAATTGTCGTTTTACAAAAGCAAACCCGTGGGCCTGATATGTCACGCTATAAAGCATGACCACACCTACCGTGAGAAGAAGGACCACCGCGACGAGAATCATGGTTGCGGCCCACCGGGCCTGTTTTGCTTCGCGATGACCCCTCTCCGGATCCATAGACCTGCTGTCTCCGTCTTTTCCGCCTTTAAAAGTTTGGATCAATCCTTTCTTTTTACTGGGTACCGGTAGACTTCTTATGGGTTGGAATTTTTAGAATTTGCCCAACTAAGATACGGTCGGTCTGAAGATGATTCTCTTCTCGAATCGCCTTCACAGTGACTCCATACTGACGAGCAATCTTAATCAGTGTTTCTCCTGGGGAAACCTTATGCAGGGTTCCTGGATAGGATGTTGTAGGCTGAGAAGTCGATTTTGCTTTATGCTCCGGAATAATTAATTTATGTCCAGGAATCAAACGGCGGGGCTCTAACCCCGGATTGGCCTCGTATAACTCATCCAACGTAATCCCGTACTGACGGGCGATCTTAATGGGAGTATCCCCAGGCTCGATGACGTGAACTTTCGCTCCTGGAATCGTTGGGGCTTCTGCCTGAGCCGGTTTCGGTTGCGGCTTGGGAATCTTAAGTTTTTGTCCAGGAATCAGACGGCGTGGATTCAATCCTGGATTGGCATCGTACAAATCCTGCAAAGAAATCCCAAACTTCTTCGCAATCTTCAATGGGTAATCTCCTGGCTGAATCACATATTCGGTTTGAATAGAGGGAGGAACATTGGTCTCTCCCTCGGGAACCTCTGTCGTAGGTAGGATAATATTGGGATGGGTTACCTGTTGAGTGGGACCTTCTGCTGAAGTCGAAGGTGGAGTCCCTTTAATCTGCACGGTTGCGACCCCTGTCGTTTCTCCAAATAAGGTCGAAGGAGGATTGGTGGAGACCACCTCCGGTAAAGGAGGGGTAGTGATAGAAGCCGGTACATTGGTGGGTGGGGGAGTAGTAGGTGTGGTATATTGTTGAAGGAGGGCCTGAACCTCGTTGGTAGTCTGTTGAGGCGGACCGGCTTGGGATGTTTTCCGTTCACCGCACCCCTGGGATACCAGTAAGGCGCTGCAGACAAGAATGTGAACGCCGATGACGCTCGCAAGCGTTGGCCAAAAATTCGAGCGTGGTTTATGGATTTGGTTCTGTGTGTCTCCGTTTCCGAATCTTGATTTATAACTCATGGTTCTCTGCTCCTTTTTTCAAGGCTGTTAGCACTTTCTCTCTTTGTGTCGCGACAAAACCGATCCACGATCCCGCCGTTGGAACCTCCCTAGCTTTTTTGTAGCACTTTGAGGACTCCCATACAAGCCAAGACTGAGTCGATGTGGATGGAGAAATCCCTTGAAAGTTACCCGGTGCCGATCCAGGTAACACATCCGCAAATCGAATCAGAAAATCCCTTCTCATCGGATCTTCAACGTTGCAAGAGCAAGTAAGGCAAACAACGTTTCTATAATACAAAACCGGACCACGATCTTTGTATCCGGAAGCTGCGCCTTCTGATAATGATGATGCAATGGGGCACAACGGAAGATCCTTTTCGGCTCATGAGTCCGCCAACGGGTATATTTGTAGTATCCTGTCTGGAGA
>CAZBKV010000091.1:0-8424 GCA_964492575.1 uncultured Verrucomicrobiota bacterium
CAGGTCAATGGCTCCTCCGGCGGCCCCTAGCTTAGGATCCGGGGCTCCAAAGACGAGGCGCCCGATCCGGCAATGGACAATGGCACCGGCGCACATCGGACAGGGCTCTTTAGTCACATAGAGGGTGCATTCGTTCAGTCGCCAGTCATCCAGCGCAGCTTGGGCAGCGGTTAAAGCGAGGATTTCTGCGTGGGCCGTTGCGTCGCGGAGGGTTTCGACTTGGTTGTATCCCCGGCCGATGATTTTGCCTTGATGGACGACGACGGCGCCGACCGGGACTTCTCCCGCGGCAAAGGCCTTGCGGGCCAGTCGCAGCGCTTGGGTCATCCAATGTTCATCGGTCTGTTGTTGTTTCTTTAAATCCATCGTTTCGGCAAGAAGTGGGGAAGGCCTTTCAACGGCTAGGCCTCCAGCTCTCCTCGATCGTCCATTGGTCCGGTCCGTCTGGCGAGCTGATGCAATGAGCGGCAAAGAATCCTCCTCGATGTTGCCAGAACAGGGGCCAGATCTTTTCCCGGTCGGTTCGAGGCAAGGGGAGTCGATCCAGTTCGTCTTGATGGAAGAATTGGAAGGTTCCTTCCTCAATCGGGGGTGGGAGCGTTTTGAGTGGATGCTTCAGTTCAAACAGAAACATGAGCCAGTGAGCCTGGCCTTCATAGGCCTCTTCACTGACAAGCCCGGTCAAATGCCAATCTTGTGGGGTGGTTTGGATTCCCAGCTCTTCGGCGGCTTCCCGGCAGGCACATTGGTAGGGGGACTCGCCCAGCTCGGTTCGGAGTTTTCCGCCGCAGGGGCTCCAGAGCCCCTGATTCGGGGGACGGCGTCGATGGAGCAGGAGGACCCGTCCCTGGGTGTCAAAGCAGTAAAGCAATGTCGAGATGATATGCGGCATCCGCATGGGATTCACTGAAGGGGATTTTGGGGAAGGAATCAAGCATGGGGGATGAAGATTCAAAATGGCCTGGGCAGCCTGTCATTCGTCAAGGCCTGGGGGATGGTTCGTGAGGTTGATGGGCATGGGTGAGGTGCCAATTAGGGACTACGTCTAGATGCCAACTCGGCGGTGGGGGTTGATCCTGGCGTCGTTTGATTTCGGCCACCGCTGCAATCATCGCGGCGTTGTCCGTGCAGAACTCGGGTTGGGCGATACGAACCTGTAGCCCGAACTTTTGGGCTGCAGCGATTAGTTGTTGGCGGAGGGCGCCGTTCCGGGCCACGCCGCCGGAGACGGTGATGCAACGGCGCCGGCGCTGGCGCGCTGCCCGAATCGTTTTGGTGACAAGGACCTCGACGATCGCGGCTTGGATCGAAGCGCAAAGGTCGCAGACACGCTGGCGGTCTTTCAGGAGTTCGGGATGATCCCGGAGGAAATAGCGGACAGAGGTTTTGAGCCCGCTGAAGCTGAAGTGGAAATCGTCCGAGTCTTTCATAGGTCGGGGGAAAGGAAAGGCATGCGGATCACCTTCCCTTGCCAGTCGTTCCATGGCCGGTCCGCCGGGGTAGGGGAGACCAAGGAGTTTGGCGGTTTTGTCGAAACATTCGCCGGCCGCGTCATCCAGGGTTTCGCCCAGGACAGTATGCTCCAGCGGTGCAGGGACATCGACCAGGAGGGTGTGTCCGCCGCTGACGATAAGGGCGATGTTCGGTTCAAAGGCTTCCAGGTTAAGCTGCGGCTGGGGTTCTCCTTCCAGCCACGGGGAATAGAGGTGGCCTTCATGATGATGGACCGCAAGGCAAGGGATCTGCCGGGCGTAGGCAAAGGCTTGGGCAAACCGCCAGCCGATCATTAACGCGCCGGGTAAGCCAGGCCCTCGTGTTACGGCGACCATGTCGATTTGATCAGGAGGAACGCCGGCTTGGTCCAGGGCGAGGCGGGTTAGAGGAAGAAGATTGCGTAGGTGTTCCCGGGAAGCCAGTTCCGGGACCACCCCGCCGTATTCGGCATGGATTTTAACCTGGGAACTGACCTGGTTGGCCCGGACCAAGCCGTCCTGCAACACCGCCACGGCGGTTTCATCGCAAGAAGTTTCGATGCCTAGGATGGTAGCCATGGAGAGAGGAATCGATTCGGCCGCCTAGGGGGTTGGTGCGAGGGCGACTTTTCGGGTTTTGGAAGAGGCGGAATGAGAAGGTAAGGTCCCGGCTAGTTGAAGCCCAGCTTGGTCTTTCAGCAGCAACAGGGCTCGAAGCAGGTCATGGGCCCGTTCGTATTGACGATCGTGAAGCTTCTCCAGCTGGGCTCGGCGTTGGGGATCCAGCGTTTCCATGCCACCGGGGACCCGGCGGAGCATCACAGCTTCCAGTTCATCCGCGGTCAGAGCCACCTGGATGTCTGGATCAATCCCGTGCTCATGAATGACTTGATGGCTGGGGGTGTAGTACTTCGCTGTGGTCAAGCGGAGGGCGGCATCGTCCGGAAGGGGGATCACGCTCTGGACCGAGCCTTTGCCGAAGGTCCGCTCGCCTACGAGGATGGCTCGTTTGTGATCATGGAGACAGCCGGACACCACTTCGGACGCACTGGCACTGCCGCCGTTGACCAGGATGACCATCGGGAGGTCCAGGAAAGCTCCATTTTTGGCGACGCGGTATTCTCGAAGGACCCGGCCGTGTTGGCCTTCGGTAGTTACAACCAGAGAACCTTTGGGCAGGAATCGAGCACAGACCGCCACCGCTTGATCCAGCAGCCCGCCGGGGTTGTCCCGAAGATCCAGGATCAGGGCCTTGGCACCGTGCTGCCGGAGTTTATGCAGGGCGGCATCCAGTTCGCTTGCGGTACTTTCTGAGAATTGGTTGATCCGGATGTAGCCGATTCCGTCCTGGTCGACCGGAAATTCTTTCTTGCCGTGGATGTCCTTGACCGTGTCTACGTGGATGATTGCGCGGGTGATGGTGATGTCCTTGGTTTCGCGGGTGGAAGGACGATAGATGGTGATCGTGACCTTTGTGCCTGGTTTGCCTCGGAGCTGTTTGACCGCGTCTTCGATGGTCATTCCTGCCGTCGGTCGGCCTTCGATTTTGATGATACGATCCCCGGACAGGATTCCGGCTCGGAAGGCCGGGGTTCCTTCAATCGGCGCAATGACTGTCAGTTGGCCGTCTCGGATACCGATCTGGATTCCTAATCCGCCGAACTGGCCTTCCGTATCGGAAATCAAGGCTTTGTACCGCTCCGGATCCAGGAACTCACTGTGAGGATCCAAACTGCCGACCATCCCCCGCAGTGCGTTATAGATGAGCTCTTTGTAATGGACCTTATCTGCGTCGACGTAATCGCGGTGGACTCGTTCCAGGACCAGGGCGAACAGCCGCATGTAACGGTAGGCGTCCCGCTTGTCGGAGGCGGCCTGCGAGTTTTTGTAGGTTCGGGCTCCGACAATGAGGTTCGCCCCAAGTAAGCCCATCAAAATGGCATACGTCAGCTTACTTTTCATCACGCCTTTCACCATACTTCGAGGAAGGTCGGTTCGACAACTCGGGAAGTCAGAGGTGATATCAGGGAGAGGCAGTCTGGGGCACCGATTTTTGGAGCAGGCCGAATAGTTAAGGATAAATTTTTCGGAGGATTCGGGTGATGATTTCGATATCTTGCGGGTGAGTAAGCTTGGGATTGGGATAAGGCCATTCGACGAGGCGGACCGGTTGACCGATGTGTTCACAAGCTGCGGTGTCATCAGTCAGGATCAAACCCTTGGCGCGGACGGTCTCCAGGGCTTTCCGAATCACCGCATAGCGAAAGGTCTGCGGGGTCTGTACGGCCCAGAGGCGGGAGCGATCCAGATGCCGGACGATCCATTGGCCGGACGGATCGGCTTCTTTGATCGTATCGACCACTGGCGTAGCGGCTACTGCGGCCCCTGCCTCCTGGGCGGCTGCGAGGGTTTTGTGGATCAATTCCTGGGTCAGGCAAGGACGAGCAGCGTCGTGAATGAGAACCAGCTCAGTCTCCGGAGGAAGGGCTTGCAGGCCATTCCAGACGGAGTCTTGGCGTTCAGGTCCGCCGGGAGTAAGGACAAAGGGCTTCGAAAATTCATACAATCGGGCTACGGCGCGAAATCGGTCTTCCAACTCCGGTCGGATCACTAGGACAATCTGATCAATCTCCGGGGATTGATCCAGGGCGTACCAGCAGTAGGCCACCACTGGTCTTCCAGCGATTTTCAAGAAGACCTTATCCAGCTTTCCCATTCGGGTACCACGCCCCGCCGCGACAATAATCGCTGCGTTCACGGGGAGAACCCTAATCGTCTATGAAAAAACCCAGCAAGCGGAATTTCTGAGAAGGGGGCCTTCGCCGGCTTTGGGTTGTTTCCCGAGCCGGGGAGGTAAAGAGAGGGTCGGGATGAAGGGGAAAAGGCAAAAGGTCGGACAGCGTCGGTTTACGGAAACTCGTGGACGAGGGAGCTGAGGGGACGGCGTGGAGTTGGTTCGGGCCGTTCGGCAGGGTAGCCGATGGGGAGGATCGCCGCCGGACGCCAATCAGAGGGGGCGTGGAGGATCTGGGAGACACTTTCGTCGTCAAAAGCCCCTACCCATACGGTGGCAAGGCCAAGGGCCGTGGCAGCAAGCTGGGCATATGCGCAGGCGATCGTGGCGTCTTGAAGGGCATAGAGTTCTGAACCACGGCGGCCGTATTTGGCTGCGGATCGGCTTTTGTTGGCAAAGAAGACGAGGACCACGGGTGCTTGGGCTAAAAACGTTTGATTAAGGGCGGCGGCAGCCAGAGCTCGTTTGGTCTCTTGGGATCGGACCACAACGATCTCGTACGCCTGAAGGTTTCCGGCCGAAGGAGCTCGGTTGGCGGTTTCGAGGATGCGGATCAGTTTCTCTTCCTCGATCGGCGTCGGACGATAAGCACGGATAGAATGCCGTTGGGCAACCAGTTCAAAGAAATCCATTGTGACCTCCTTTTCGGTTTTTGGGTTTCGGTTCTGTGATCAGCAGAAATAAGATACGCAAAACCAGAAGTCAGTGCTAGTTAGAAGTCGCCTGAACGCACGGGGAAAAGTAGGAGTTTTCACTCGTCAGTTGGGGAGAAAGTCTGCTAAAAGGGAAGTTTCAATGAGTGAGTTATTGGTTTGGGGTGGGAAACTTGTCGATGTCGAGCGTCGTCAGCTCGTGGAGGGGGATGTGTTGATTCGAGAAGGGCGGATTGTGGCGGTGGGACCTTCAGCGCGGGACGAGGCTTCGGCCGAAGCGGTCAAGTTGGATGCGCGGGGGTTGGTGGTCGCGCCGGGGTTGATTGATATGCATGTGCACCTTCGCGAACCGGGGCAGACGGCGAAGGAGACGATCGCAACTGGAACGGCCGCCGCGGTAGCTGGAGGTTTTACGACCGTGGTGTGCATGCCCAACACCTCTCCTCCGATTGATTCGCCTAGTGCGGTTCGGTGGGTGATGCATCGGGCGGAGGCCGAGGCCCGTTGCCGGGTTTTGGTGACCGGTGCGATTACGGTTGGGCAGAAAGGAGAGGAGTTGGCCCCGATCGGATCGTTGAAAGAAGCCGGGGTCGTGGCGATTACGGACGATGGTCGATGCATTCAGAATCATGGGTTGATGCGTCGGGCGTTGGAGTATGCTGCGATGTTTCGACTGCCGGTGTTGGATCATTGTGAAGACGAGTCGTTGACGGCGGACGGGGTGATGCATGAGGGCAAGTATAGTTGTATGCTGGGCTTGATCGGCCGGCCGGCAGAGGGGGAGGAAATCATTATAGCCCGGAACATTTTGTTGGCTGAGCGGACCGGATGCCATGTGCATTGTCAGCATGTGAGTTGTGCGGGGAGTGTGGAGTTGTTACGGCAGGCACGGGCGCGGGGTGTGCCGATCAGCGGCGAGGCCTGTCCGCATCATTTTACGCTGACGGATGCTGCGGTGGCCGGCAGTGAGGTCTTTTGGGCAGAGGATGGGCGGGAGATTGCGGAGCGGTTTGCTGAAGGGGAACGGCCGGAATGGCCGATGTACGATACACGGTTTAAGATGAACCCTCCGTTACGGTCGGCCGAGGATCGGGAGGCGATTTTGGAGGCGTTGGCGGATGGGACTCTATCGGTCATTGCGACCGATCATGCCCCCCATACATGGGATGAGAAGGAGGTGGAATTTGATTTTGCGCCGGATGGGATTATCGGGCTGGAGACCGCGTTGGCCTTGAGCCTGGACCGATTGTATCACACCGGTCGAATGACGTTGCCGGAGGTGATTGCGCGAATGACGATTGGCCCTGCCCAGGTTTTGGGATTGCAGGATCGAGGGCGAATTGTACCGGGGATGCTGGGAGATTTGACTCTGATCGATCCGGATCGGGTTTGGACGTACCGTGTGGCTGAAGGCCGGAGCAAAGCGACGAACTCACCGTTTGACGGGTGGAAACTGAAGGGGAAAGCAGTTGTTACGGTGATCGGTGGGGAAATCGCTTGGCATGAAGCGGACTTTTCGGTACCAACGCAGGCGGTCATGGCAGATTAAAAAGCGGGCGAATCAAGAGGAAAGATTCCTCGGTCTGCTCCGAGGGAGGAAGGAAGCGTACGGAATCCGAATGGAAGCAATTCTGGCACTTGAGGATGGATCGTATTGGATCGGGCGTCCGTTTGGGGCGCGGAAGACGGTGGTTGGGGAGGTTGTGTTTAACACCTCCATGACCGGGTATCAGGAGATTTTGACTGATCCATCCTATTACGGTCAGATCGTGACGATGACTTATCCTCACATCGGCAACTATGGGATCAACCAGTTTGATGTGGAGTCGTCTCGTCCGCAGGTGGCCGGTTTTGTCATTCGGGAATTGTCCCGGCGGGTCAGCAATTGGCGGGCGGAAGGACGATTGGAGGAATATCTGGAGGAACATGGGATCCCCGGAATTGCTGAGGTGGATACCCGAGCCATTACCAAAAAGCTCCGGGTGTACGGGGCGATGAAAGGAGTGTTGAGCACAGAAGGGCTCTCTCCGGAGGAGGCCGTGGAACGGGCTCGACAGTGGGAAGGAATCGTAGGGGCGGATTTTGTCCAGTACGTTACACGGCGGGAACCTTACGAGTGGGATCCGGACGGGGCGCTGAGCGCCGACTTTCGCCTCGCTTACGGAAACCAGGATCGGGAGGCCGATCCACGGCTCCTGCGCAAACCGTTGCCGCCGGCAGACATTCCGATCGTGGCGTTTGACTTTGGGATTAAGTTCAACATTCTGCGTCGTTTGCGTCAGCATGGATTTCGGGTGACCGTTCTTCCGGCGTTTACACCGGCCGAGGAGGTATGGAAACACAAGCCGGCCGGGATTTTTTTGTCCAACGGACCGGGGGATCCGGCGGCGGTGGCTTATGGGATTCGAACGGTACGGGATTTGCTAAAGAGAGGGGTACCGATTTTTGGGATCTGTTTAGGGCATCAGATCCTGGCGTTGGCTTTAGGGGGTCGGACGTTTAAGTTGAAGTTTGGCCACCGAGGGGCCAATCAGCCGGTAAAGGATTTACGGACTGGACGGGTAGAGATTACGGCTCAGAATCATGGGTTTGCGGTGGATCCGGGGAGTTTACCGGGGGAGGTGGAGGTGGATCGGATTAATCTTAACGATAAAACTGTGGAAGGGATCCGGCATAAACGGTTGCCGGTCTTCAGTGTCCAATACCATCCTGAGGCCTCGCCCGGTCCGCATGACTCGACCGGACTGTTTGCAGAGTTCCGAGAGCTGATTGCTCGAGGCTAAAAATCGCATTTGGAGGACGGAAACCGGTTGACGGAAGCATGCCGAGAATAGGAAACTGACCGACAAGTGACCTGCTTATGGCCAGACTTGTAATAATTAGCGAAGGTTTTTCCGGTCGCTCTTACGAGCTGAAGAGTGAACGGACCACAATCGGTCGGCTGGAAGACAATGCCTTTCAGATCCCGGATCCAACGGTTTCGGGACATCACTGCGAGATTGTGATGTCCGGCAATCAATTCATCGTCAAGGATTTAGGATCAACCAACGGTACGTTTATCGATGATCAACAGATTAAGGAAGCGCCGATCAAACCTGGCCAGATCCTCCGTCTAGGTCAGGTGGAGTTGCGGTTGGAGGATGAGAAGACCCCACCGTTGCAGCGGAAGCAGGCTCCAGGTGGCCGTGTGGCGGTTCCCCAAGGAGGAGTGAAGACCGAGGAGTTGGTGGGGCAGACGCGGATTATTCGTCCAGCGTTTGAAAAGAAAGACGATCGGATCAACAAGATGTTCTTAATCGGTGGGCTGGTGTTGGGATTAGCGATTATCGGGGTGATTATCTTTGCGATCATTATGCTCACCTCGACGGCCCAATGAGGTCTTTGGAGGTTTCGAAATGCAGATTTTCTGCTTCCTTGTCTCGTAGGGAGAAGAGTCGGGGCCGGCCTTTTTATCTGCGTTTGAAAAGCCCGACGTGGGGCTAAGGAAAGGGAAATAAGGAGGAAA
>CAZBKV010000092.1:0-8253 GCA_964492575.1 uncultured Verrucomicrobiota bacterium
AAGGTTTTTGAACCGGAGACCGGGCGTGTCTTAGAAGTCTGGACAACCCAACCCGTCCCGTCCAGTACAATAAGAATCCCGCCACCGTATCTACCCCTCGCACATCCGGCAAAAAGATCCCCCGATCCTCCAATTCATCCAGATGCATCGTCCCCGGAACCACCCATACCTTTCTCGATGAGCCTCCTTTAATGGAAGGTTTCTCCAGCTCCGCCGGCCGACGCCGCACAATATCCTCCAATACATCCCACGCCGTAATCAATCCACTCACTGTCCCAAACTCATCCACCACAATCGCCATCCCTCGTTTCTGCGCCTGCAAACTCCGCAACAACGGCGCCAAAGTCATCGTCTCCGGAACAAACGAGGGAAACTCAATAAATGCCTCCAAATCCTCCCCCTCCTCCAACAACAACTTCCATGCATCCAAAACCCCTACCACCGTGTCCGCATCCTTATCGTAAAGAGGGATCCGACGATGCCGCACGCGCCGTGCTTCTCGCCGCATGGTCTCAATCGGCAAATCATCCGGAAGCATCTTCATCTCACTCCGCGGACGCATCGCTTCATGCGCTTCCCGCCGATCCAAATCCATAATCTCCAGAATCATCGTCTTCTCTTCTTGATCAATCGCCCTCACCTCCGCCGCCATCTCCACCAACTCGCGGTAGTCCTCTTCCGTCACTTGAGCAAAACCGGCCCCTCGCCCTTGCACCCACTGACTCATCCATTTCTGAACCTTGTTCAGCAACGGTTGCACCGCCCATCCGCTGACCGTCATCAACCCTATCACCACCGGCGCATACCATCGCATCCACCCTGCCGGAGAACGCATTGCCAATGCCCGCGGAACAAACTCTCCCAGCGTCACCCCTATCAGAAACGCCACCCCCAAAGTCTGCCCTACCGGCCATCCATGCCCCAAAACCAACCCCAACGTGCTCCCAATCCAGAGAACCAAAGCCATCAATTGACCCCCATCCAATACCGCCAACACCTCATCCCGCCGCTCCCTTAACTGCCGAAGCCACCATCCAAGCCGCGCCTTCCGGCGCGCCAACACCCGAACATCCCGTTCCGTCAACCGAAAAAACGCTGTCTCTGCCCCTGCCAGCAAAAAGCTCAGCAAAAGCCCCATCACGCCTATCCCTATCAGCCAGCCTATGCTCATCTCTCTTCTTTTGCCCCCTCAAACCTTGCTCTTATCTTTCTCCCATCCTTCTTTGCTTTCCTCCACTCATTCCTTCTAACTCCTTTTTCAATAAGGCTCTTTTTCTTCTACATACATTTTCCCTACGACATAAAATCTACAAATCATGGACTCTTGGAAACAGACGGCTTATCAACGAGTCCTCCAACACCTCACCCCTCTTCTCCAAGGGGAAAAGGACGAGATTGCCCTCATGGCCACCATCGTCTGTGAACTCTATCACGGGATTCCCTGGATCGACTGGATTGGATTCTACCGCTTGCAACCCACCGGCGAGCTAAAGATCGGTCCCTATCAAGGCCCTCATGCCTGCCTGACCATTCCTCCCGGCCGTGGGGTCTGCGGGAAAGCCGTCCTGGAAAAAGCTCCCCAAATTATCCCCGACGTCCGTCAGGTTCCTTGGCACATCGCCTGTAGCCCCTCCACACTCTCCGAAATCGTTGTTCCGATCTTTGACCCAACCGGCCAAGTCCGGGCAGTCCTCGATGCCGATTCCAATCAACCTGCCGCATTTGACACGCTCGACCTCCAATACCTCCAACAAATCGTCCAATTCCTCCAACCCGCCTACCAATAACCTCCAGGCTTCCCTTTCCCTCCTCTTTCAGGAATCTCAGGAAAATCCTCCCAGGATTCGGCCCTCCCTTCTTTATCCCTGCATCTTCGCCCGCACTTCCTCCACCAACGCTGTGCTCAAATACCGCTCGCCGGTGGAACATGCAAACGTCACGATCACCTTTCCCCGATTTTCCGGTTGTTTCGCCACTTCTATCGCCGCCCACACGTTCGCTCCTGTGGAAATCCCCACAAGCAATCCCTCCTCCCGCGCCAATCGCCGAGCCATCCCTAAGGCATCTTCGTCTTTGACCGGGATGACCTGATCGATCCGAGGCCGTCCCTCTGCATCGAACAACCGAAACGTCTTTGGGATAAACCCTGCCCCGATTCCTTGAATCTGATGAGGACCGGGACGAATCGGTTCTCCTCGAAGCGTCTGGCCAATTACCGGTGAGGCCGCCGGTTCCACCGCGATAAATTTCATATCCGGTTTCCTCGGCTTTAAGGCATCCATACAGCCTGTGATCGTCCCCCCGGTTCCTACCGCACTCACAAGGATATCCACCGCCCCTTCTGTATCCTGCCAAATCTCCTCCGCCGTGGTCCGGCGATGCACCTCCGGATTGGCCGGATTCTCAAATTGATTCGGCATCCATGCATTCGGTGTCTGATCCACAATCTCCTGGGCCTTCTCTATGGCTCCACGCATCCCTTTGTCCCCCGGCGTCAACACCACCTCCGCCCCCAACAGCCCAAGTAACATCCGCCGTTCCAAAGACATCGTCTCCGGCATCGTCAAAATTAACCTATATCCCTTCACCGCCGCAACAAAGGCCAGGGCAATCCCCGTATTGCCACTGGTCGGTTCCACAATCACAGAGCCCGGTTTCAAAATCCCACGCCGCTCCGCATCTTCAACCATCGCCACCCCCACCCGATCCTTGATACTCCCCAGAGGATTCAAAAACTCACATTTCAGCAGAACGGTAGCATCGATCCCTTCCGTAACCTTGTTCAATCGGACCAGCGGAGTCCGCCCGACTGTTTGCAGAATGTTTTCGTTAATTTTTTTCATGGTCTCTTATTACGTTCCCATCTTCCCTCTTCGTCTTTGTCACCTCCAGACAATTCTCTCTCCCTTCCCACCCCGAACCGTTTTCCTCAACCCAAATTTTTTATAACACCCTCCGCGCCTTCTCTTTCCTTCCGGACTTTTACCGTCGCCCCTCTTCTCTTTTCCCAAAGCCCTTCTCCAGGACTTGTTTCCCCAGGCAAAAGACCTACTGTGGTAAAAGCTATGGATCTAATCAAAAATCTTGAAGCTGTCCAGGAACGGATCCGGAAGGCTTGTGAACGAGCCGGACGGGATCCGTCCGAAGTGCGCCTCGTCGCGGTCACCAAAGGTCATCCCCCCGAAGCAGTGCAACAACTTGCCGAAGCCGGTCACCGTCTTTTCGGCGAAAACCGTGTCCAGGAAGCCAAGGCCAAAATCCCCCTCTGTCCTTCCGGATTGGAATGGCATATGATCGGCCATCTCCAGACCAACAAAGTCAAGGACGCCCTTCGCCTATTTTCCATGATTCATAGTGTGGACAGCGTCCGGCTTGCTGCCGAAATCCAAAAATGGGCCGAAAAATATGCCCTCCGCGTCCCGATCCTCTTGGAGGTCAACGTGGCCGGTGAATCGACCAAGTACGGGTTCTCCCCGGAACAACTGCTCCAGGAGTTGGAATCCATCAATCAATTCGACCGGTTGGAAATCCTTGGCCTGATGACCATGGCTCCCTGGACTCCGGAACCGGAAAAGGTTCGTCCGGTCTTTCGAAAACTCCGGGAACTCAAACAAGCTTGTGAAGATCGGCTCGGTGCCCCCTTACCTGAACTGAGCATGGGGATGACGAATGACTTTGAGGTTGCGATTGAGGAAGGGGCGACCATGGTTCGAATCGGGACGGCGATCTTTGGGGAGCGCAGTGGCGTCTGGAAACCTCAGCCCCAAGACGCCGAAAGCACCTCAACCTAAAACGAGGCCTGCCTATGCGATTCATCCATTCTGCAGACTGGCAGTTGGGCGCACGTTTTCCGAGGTTTGGGGTGCATGCGGCCACCTTGCGAGCGGCACGGCTTCGTGCCCTTCAAACCGCTCTGAACCAAGCCAAGGAACTCCAGGTCGATGCCTTTTTGATCGCTGGGGACCTCTTTGAGGACAACCAAGTGGATCTGGATCTGGTTGCCCAAACCGCCGAGATCCTCCGTGAAGCGACCTTCCCGATCTTCATTCTTCCGGGCAATCACGATCCCTATACCGGGCCGGACTCGGTGTGGGAACGACCCCCGTTCCAAAACCTTCCTTCCCACATCCACATCTTCCGCCACCCGCAAGCCATCCCGATCGCCGACGCTTATATCCTGGGAGCACCCCTGACTCAAAAAGTCAGTCGGAAGGATCCAACCCAGGTCCTGGATCGATTGGCGGCTACGATTCCGCCGAACGCGCTTCGCATCGGCATGTGCCACGGCTCGCCTCTCCTTCCCGGCAGGACCGAGGAGTCCGATTTCCCGATCCCCCTCAACGCTGCCACGCGCGCCGGGCTCGACTACCTGGCCCTGGGGCATTGGCACCGATTCCAAAGCTGGGACGGCAACCGCATGGTCATGTGCGGCACCCCCGAACCGGAAGATTTCCAAACCGAAGGAAAAGGCGCTGTGCTGTTGGTGGAGATTCCTACCCGCGACGCTCAACCCCAAATTCAACCCATTCCCGTCGCCACGTTGCAATGGACCGAACTGGAACTACCGATTCAAGGTTTCCTCAACCGTCCCGACTCCCTTCAAGCCTGGCTGCAAACGCATCTTCCGCCACCCCACCGTTCCGTCGTCCGAATCCGCTTAACTGGCCCGATCACTCCCGCCCAGCTCCGAGACTTCCAAAATCAGCTCCGTCAAGCTTGTGCGGCATGGCCGATTTGCGAGATCGTCGACCAAACCGTCCCCACCTGGACCTCAGACGAACTGGAACATCTAAAGGAACAACATCCCATCCTCGCTCAGGTTCTGTCCGATTTGAATCAACTCCAACAAGCCTCCATCTCCGAACATCCCCTTCCTGTGGACCCAACCATCCGAAAACTCCTCCAGGAACTTCCCCTCCAACACCCTGAAGAAGAAAAAAGTTTGCTCCGAGTCGCCCAGGACTTACTCGTACAAATCTTGCGAGAACACCGCGTGCTGTTATGATCCTCATCGGCGTCAAACTCTACCATGTCGGTCCCTTCCCAAAGGGCCTCCGCATCGGTCCTTTGAAGGAAGGACTAAATGTCTTGGCCGCACCGAACGAGTTCGGCAAAACGACCCTCCTTCGAGCCATCGCCGCCGGGCTTTTTTATCGCCACAACTCCCATGCCCAGCCGATCCAATCCCTTCGGCCCATCGGGACCCGGCTCGCGCCCCAGATCACCATCGCCTTCCGCCACGGCTCCACCTCTTACCGGATTGAAAAACGCTTCCTCCACCGCCCTACCAGTCAACTCCATCGTCTGGAAAAATCGACCTGGATTCCGATCGCCGAAGGGGATGTCGCAGACCGAATGGTCCTGGAACTGCTCGGTCTTCCGAACCTCAATGCCACCCAAGCCGCCAATCCTCAGAGCTGGGGCCTCCTCCAGTTCCTCTGGACCCGACAAGACCTGGATCTAGATCCCAACCGGCTCCGACTCGATCCCCAAACCTTCCAACAACTCTCCGCTTCCCTTCCCCAAGTCCAACTCGACACCGCCGTCTCCACCGTGTTGGAAGCCACAAAACGCATCTATCAAGAGCTGCTCTCCCCGACACACCTCCGCCCACGCGCACGCCTGGCTACACTCCAGAAAGAAATCGACCAACTGCTGGAAACCCAACAACAACTGGCTCAACAACGAGCCGCCCTCGAACAGACCCAACAGGCTTACCAAACCGCCAACCAACAGGTCCAACAACTCCAATCCCAACTCGAAACCCTCCAACGCCAGACCGACCAACTCACCCAACAAGCCCAACAGGTCCAACTCCTTCTCACCCGCCGCAACGCCTTAGAAGCAGAATACCGTTCCGCTCAAACCCGACTCGAAACCGTCTACCAGGACAAAACCCAAATCCAAACTCTTACCCAAAAACTTTCCCAAACCCGGAACGAACTGGCTCAGATCCAAACCCAGCTCCAAACCCTCCACCCCCAAATCCAACAAACCGAAAAAGAACTTGCCCAAGCCCAACAACACCATGCCGACCGCCGCACCACCTTCGCCAACCTCCAGGCCCAAGCCCAAACTCTCCGCACCCTCAAGGACTACCTAACTACCCAGGATGCTCTCCATCACTTAACCCAACGGCTTCAACGGATCCATCAACTCCAGACCGAGCTCCAAAAAATCCGTCAACAACAACAGGCCCTTCCGCCCCTCGACGCCTCGACCCTGGATCGACTCCGCCAACTCCACCAACAACAAACCACCCTGCAAGCCAAACTGGAAGCTGCCGGGCTCAGCCTCCAACTCCAACCCGACCACCCCACTTCCATCCGCCTCCGAACCGCCCATGATACCCAACAACATGACCTCCAACCCGATTCCCCAACCACCCTTCGTATCGCTGCCTCCGCCGTGGAACTGGAACTTCCCGGCTGGGGCAAAATCCGAATCCAAACCGGTGCCCGAGAACCCACTGCCCTGGAGCAAGAACTCCAATCCATCCGTCAACAACTCGCTCACTCGCTGGCCGCCCTCCATGTCTCCAGCCTCTCCGAAGCCGAGGACCTCTTCCAACAACTCCGGCGTCTCCAAGACCGGGCGGCTACCCTCCAGGAACAACTCCAAAACGAACTCGGCCCAGCCGACAGCCCCCAAACCCTCCATACCCTACAACACCAACTCGAACAACAACTTGCCGCTCTCCGAGAACAAATCCCCTCTCATCTTCTCGATCCGTTGCCTGCCTCCGAAACCGTCGCCACCCAACTCGCCCAACTCGAAACGCAAATCCAACAACTCAACACCGAACTGGCCCAATCCGAGTCGCGAATTACCCAACTCCACCAACAGCTCGAAACCCTCCGTTCCCAGCAAACCCAACTTCAACACCGTCAAGCCCAGCTCGAAGCCTCCGTCCAGCAAGCCGAACAAACCCGTCAAACCCTTCTAAGCCGTTACCCTGAAGGCATCGACCGCTCCCTCCAACAAGCCCAATCCGCCTTCGTCCAGGCCGACGCCCGTCTCCAAGAACTCAACCGCCGGCTCCCTCCCGACGCCGAAGCCATTCCCAACCGTGCCACCCTCGCCCAACAACAACTCCGCCGCCTCCAAACCCAACTGGAACAAGCCACCCAAACCCGAGATCGACTCCGCGGCCAACTCGAGGCCCTAGGCCGATCCGAACTCCATCGCCAGGACGCCGAAACCGCCGAGCGTCTCACCGTCCTCCAACAAGAATATACAACCCTGCGTCACCGGGCCCTGGCCGCCGTCCTCCTCTGCCGACTCCTCGAATACCGCCAACGTTCCGCTGCGACCTCCGTCAAAGACCACCTCACCTCTCTCCTGACCTCTTTCTTCCAACACATTACCAACGACTCAGATCGACAGGTCTTTGTAGACGAAGAACTCCGCCTCCTCGGGGTCGGCTCTTCTCCGGAGACGATGGTTCCTTTTCCCCTTCTTTCCCAGGGCGCTCAAGAACAACTCCTCCTGGCCCTGCGCCTTGCCGTAGCCCGGACCATCGCCCGCCACGAACCCTATCCGATCATCCTCGATGACGGCCTGGTCCACACCGATCCCACCCGTTGGCAACAAATCCGTTCCCTTCTCCAAACCGAGTCCCAGCACTACCAGATCCTCCTCTTCACCTGTCACCTCGACCGCTACCAACATCTCGGCCATCCCATCCCGATTCAGCTTATCAAATCCTAAGAAAACCCTTCCCCGTTCTTCTCCCTTCTCTTGGTCTGCTCTCAGAAGGCAAAGTTCGACGAGGGCTGTTAAAGAATCTGGCCGAAAACATGCACTACCATCGCGGCAAGATAGGCAAGTCCGGTCATATAGACCCATTGAAACAGCGGCCAACGCCAAGAATTGGTCTCGCGCCGCACCACGATGACCGTGCTGATACACTGCAGGGCAAAGACGTAGAAGATCATCAAAGCCAAACCGGTGGTCACATCGTAGATCAGCTCCCCGTTCGGACCCCGGACCTGAGCCAGGACATGGGCCAACTGCTGAAGCCCTTCCTCTTCGTTATATTCCACCCCATACACCAAGGCCATTGTACTCACAAACAGCTCCCGGGCGGCAAAGGAACTGAGAATGCCGATCCCGATTTTCCAATCGAACCCTAAAGGCCGAAGAGCGGGTTCCATCCAGCGTCCCAGCCGACCGATCAAGCTGTTCTCCAATCGACGACGGGCGAATTCTCGATCTAAAGCATGGAGTTTTTCCTCCCACTGAAGGTGTTGG
>CAZBKV010000093.1:0-8250 GCA_964492575.1 uncultured Verrucomicrobiota bacterium
CTCGGCGCGCTGAGGACAGCGCGCCCTACCTTCCAATTCCCTTTCGAGTGCCCATAGATAGGTAGGGCGGCTTGTCCTCAAGCCGCCGCCATGAAATTTCATTTCCCTTTTTCCCCAGCGCGCTGAGGACAGCGCGCCTTACCACAAATGGATTTCTCCGGCGCGTTGGGGACAAGGCGCCCTACCTTTCCAATTCCTTTCGAATGCTCAGGGGGCAGGCAGCAAAGAGCCCGTTTGGCGGGAAAAAGAAAGGGAGGATCTGTTGACTGAATTGCTGCGGAAAGGAGCTCAGAAACTGATCCAACAGGCGGTGGAAACGGAGCTGGAGGAGTTGTTGGCGCGGTACGCGGAGGAGCGAGATGAACGGGGTCGGTGGGCGGTGGTTCGGAACAGATATCTACCGGAGCGGACGATTCTGACCGGGATTGGCCCGGTGCGGGTGAAGATTCCCAAGGTGCGGAGCCGGAAGAAAGAGGAGTCGGTGGTGTTTCGATCGGTGTTGGTGCCGCCGTATGTGCGGAGAGCCAGGCGGTTGGATGTGGCGATTCCCTGGCTGTATTCGAAGGGGATCTCGAGTGGTCAGATGCTGGAGGCGTTGGAGGTGTTGGTGGGGGGCGGGAAGCCAAGGGCTTTCCAAGCGGGGTGGTCAGCCGGCTGAAACGGCCGTGGCGGACAGAAGCCGCGAGGTCTTTTCTAACTTACCCCCATTCATCCACGGTAGGGGTTGTTTTATTGACGATTATTTCATTTCTCGGAAGGGTTGGAGGGTAGGGGTTTTAGAAGTGGCTTGCTTGCGGGTTTGAAGCAGTTCCTGAGCTTGTTTTGCGATCCGTTCGGGGGTAAGTCCGTATTTTTGCCGCAGGTCTTCCACGGTGGAGGCATGCTCGATAAATCGATCCGGCCAGCCAACTCGGAGCACAGGGGTGGTCACCCCCCGTTCATTGAAGAGCTCCAGTACCGCACTACCGTAACCGCTGGTGATGACGTGGTCTTCCAGCGTCACAACCAAATCGGCGGCCCGGCCGAATAGTTCATGGATCGCTTCATCCAACGGTTTAACAAAGCGGGGATTGATCAGGGCGACGTTGTAGCCTTCTTCTTTCAAGATTTGGGCGGTGCGACGGGCCAAGCTCATCATATTTCCCAGACCGAAGAGGGCGATCTTCGGCCCATTTTCATCATCAAAATTCTGAAGGATTTCTGCCCGGCCGATTTGCAATAAAGCCGGTTCGGGTTTAAGTGGCACCCCTTCGGCTCGTCCTCGTGGATATCGAATGAAACAAGGATGATCCACATGAGTGGCCGTATAGAGCATGTCGACCAATTCATCTTCGTTGGTAGGAGCCATAAGGATAACATTAGGAACGCAACGGAGGTAGCCAATGTCGAAGAGTCCATGGTGGGTGGGACCGTCGTTGGCGGACAAACCGGCTCGGTCCATGCAGAAGATGACCGGCAGATCCTGTAAGGCGACATCGTGGATAATACAGTCGTAGGCCCGTTGGAGGAAAGTAGAGTAAATTGCGCAGACGGGTCGAAATCCCATCGTTGCCATGCCTGCAGCAAAGATCACGGCGTGTTCCTCGGCGATGCCTACGTCGTAGTATCGATCCGGCATTGCTTTTTGGAGAAGGTTTAGCCCGGTCCCTCTCGGCATCGCGGCGGTAATTCCGACCAATCGAGGATCCCGTTCACAGAGCCGCACCATAGCTTGGCCGAAGACGTCCTGATACTTTGGAGGCGCATCTGGAGCGGAAGGTAGGGGTTCCCCGCTTTTGATATCATAAGGACCGGTGCCATGGAATTTCTCTGGGTGACGCATTGCGGCCTCATAGCCGCGGCCTTTTTGGGTTACGACGTGAAGGACGATCGGATAGTCACATTCTTTGGCGAAGCGGAGGTATTCTTCCAGCATCTCCAGGTTATGGCCGTCGATGGGGCCAAGGTATCGTAATCCAAATTCTTCAAAAAGCAGGGTATTGGGGATTCCGCCGCGACCGTCGGTTCCTTCTTCTTCTTCTCGTCCAGGCTCAAGGGCCATGCCGGCGATGGCGCCTTTAATGGCCTCTTCGGCCTTCTGGTGGAGTCGGATCGCCAACTCTCCTTTGGGGAAACGTCGGATCCATTTTTCCAGGTCGCGTCGAAGGCGGGCGTAGTGGGGGTTAGTGATAATTTTGTTGAGGTATTTTGCGATGGCGCCGACGTTTTTAGCGATACTATATTCGTTGTCATTAAGAATAGCGATAAATCGTTTGGTAGTATGGGCAATGTTGTTTAGGGCTTCATAGGAGATGCCGTTAGTGAGCGCGGCATCTCCAAAGATACAAACGATGTGTTCATCCCCCCCACGTTTATCCCGTGCAGCACACATCCCCAGAGCAGCAGAGAGGGCTGTGCCTGCATGACCTGCTCCAAATGCATCATGGGGGCTTTCACTACGGACGGCGTATCCGGAAAGACCTCCGGTTGTTCGGATCGTGTGGAAGCGGTTTTTCCGTCCGGTCAAGATCTTATGGACATAGCATTGGTGGCTGACATCCCAGACGATTTTGTCTTTTGGGGAATCGAAGACTCGATGGAGGGCAATCGTCAGCTCTACGACCCCCAGATTGGAAGCCAGATGCCCTCCGTTTTTGGACAAAACCCGAATCAGTTCCTCTCGAATCTCCTCGGCCAGTTGCTTGCACTGGTCCAGGGTCAATTTTTTCAAGTGTGACGGGTTATCCACCATGTCTAAGTACCTGCTCATAGACCTCTGTTTGGGTTTGAGGCGTTTTTGCCTTTATGACGCCTCTGGGTTTTGCAAATCCATTGACTCTATGGCAGTCGTGGTCAACGACCCATCCTCTTCTTCCATAAGGACTCGAATTCGGTCTTGAGCTGCCTTGAGTTGTTCTTGGCAAAATCGCAGTAATTTGACCCCCTCCTCATACCGTTGCAAGAGCTGCTCTAACGGGAGTTGTTCTTCCTCCATCGACTGGAGGATTTCTTCCAACCGTTCGATCGCTTCTTCAAACGACAAGGAGCTGCTCTCTTGTTTTTTGTCGGTCATCGCCTAAATTCGACCCTTCTCAACAATCTTTCACACTACCTGCAAAAGGTCGATTCGTCCAGACCACAAAGAAAAACGGGTGAGACGCCCTCTTTGCGTCCCACCCGTGGGCTCCCGCCTTGACGCCGCAAGGAAGAAACTTCTTTTTAGCTAGTCTGCTCTGCCTTTTGTTCCTGAGGCCAAGGAATCACCTCAGTGGACATTCCTGCTTTCATGCAGATCCAATACACTACCGCACCGACGATGAAAGCAAACACCGGTGCAGCCGGCAAAGGATAAAGTTTGATCGTCGGCAGGATCCCTACGATAAATCCCAAGGCCCATGAGACCCAGCCAGCCGGATTCCATCCTTTTCGAGGTCCGCTCCATTGATGTCCAGCCAACAGGTAATCCACAAACATGGCTCCGCAGATCGGTCCAAACGAAGCCCCGATGATCTGAAAGACTGTGACCACGTCTTTCGCCCAGGTCGTCACAGCAAGGATGATACTTACGAGCGTACCGATTCCTACTGAGAGGAATGGGTTCACCTTTGGCATCGTCGTCTTAAAGCTATTAGCTGCAACGAAGGAGGAGAAACAAGCCGGTGGGAAAGCGGCCAGCGCTAGCAGAACCCACAAGACGCGACTGAAGTTTTCTCCAAAGATGAATTTCATCAGAGAGGTCGATTGATAAAGGAGATCGGTAGCCTGCTTTGGATTCGCCTTGGCCGCCGCTACGATCTGATCATGGATTGCACTGATTCCGTGGGCACCGGCCACGACCAAAGCCGAAAGCCCGGCGGTCACTAAGATCGCCAACGCAATCCCGATCAGACCACCCCATTGCACGTCTTTCGTATTCCGGTTATTCAGGCCGAAATCGACTCCTGCCGCCCCAGCCGTGGCAAAGAATCCGACCACATACGTCAGCACAAAGGCTAGCACTCCGATTGTCGACAGCGCGCTGGGAGCGTTGGGGACAAGGCTTTTATGCGTTGTGATCAAAGCTTGTGGATCGAACGACCCAAGCCCACTGGCGGTTTTCACGAACATGGCGATCAAAATCACAAACGGGATCAGGGGAATATAGGTGGCCACACGAGCCACATATTGAATTCCTTTTAGTCCAACAAACGCAGCCAGCACGGCCCATACAACCATAACCAATTTCGCAAGAATCGTTTGATCCGAACCGACCAATAGGGTGCTGGAGAAGTAGGTGTTTACCCCCAACCAGCCGAACTGCAAGATCCCCATCAGAAAGCCCGGCAAAAATAGACCTCCCTCAGCACCAAACACCGAAGAGCCCACCACATACAACGGAAGGCCGGTTTTCATTCCCAACAGGCCTGGCACCAAGTAAAAGAAGAAATGACAAACCAGACCGGCAATCAATAGACTGATCAATGCTGTTCCTATCCCCGCAGCCAAACCGCCCCCTAAATGATCTGCCTTCATCGCATCTTGCCAAAAGACGAACCAGAGGAAGATTCCCGCATACGACGGGGCCGTGTTTTTGTACCAGGGAGCACGGTTCTCCCTCGGATTCGGTTTGGCACTGGCAATGTAATCCGGTACCTGGTATTTGATTGTTTGATTGCTCATGAGGCTGTTTTTTGCTGATTCTCCCTTACAAAAGCAAGCCAAATTCCAATTTTATCGTTTATAGAAACCGAGCTTTGCTTTCTTCCGTTCTCCTTTAGAGTGGTTAGGAAGGCCTCTGCTGCCGAAATCCAGAGGGAAGACGATCCACCCGGTCCGAACGAACGATAAACACCTTCTCGATTCGGAATCCATCCATATCCAAAACCCCAAATACATACCCAGATTCCTCAATGGCCTCCCCTTCATTCGGAACGCGGCCAAACCGCTGGAGAAGGAAACCGGCCAAGGTCTGTGTCCCGCTCTGCATATCAGCCTCCGGTAAACGCAAGCCCGGTAATGTCTCTTGAACCCGAGCCAGTTCGACCATCCCATCGGCTAGCCACGTGCCTTCCTCTTGCTGGATGATCGTGGGGCGGGCTCGTTCGTCTTGCGTTGGAAAATCCCCCACAATCGCTTCCATGATATCAATCAAGGTGACCAGCCCTACGATGTTCCCAAATTCATCGGCTACCATCGCAATGTGTTTCCCGTTTTTGCGAAACGTGTCCAAAAGCTGAAGTACATTCAACGATTCCGGCACAATCAAAGCCGGCTCTACCAGATCTCGTAGTCGAATCGGTAATCCTACAGCCAGATTGGCATAGATCGACTTGACAGAGACCAGGCCCAGGAGTTGTTCACGGCTGGCTCCATAAACCGGGAAGTGAGAATGCTTGCTGACAACGATCTTATGCCAGATGGCTTTATGAGGTTCATCGGCCTGGAGCCAGATAATTTTTGGCCGGGGCGTCATCACCTCCGACACCGGCAGACGGTGTAGGGCAAGAACCCGTTCCACCATCTCAAATTCGACTTTTGGAAACAGCCCGGCATCGACACCTTCCTGGAGCAGCAAGCGCAACTCTTCTGGAGAGACAGTGGTTTCCGTGACACTGGAAGGACGAACCGATCCAATTACCCGATCCGTTAGAAAGACCAATACTCGAACCACCGGTGCGGTCCATCGCTGTAACCACGAAACGAAACCAGCCACCCGCTGGGCACTGCGCTCCGGTTGAAACAAGGCCAGTCGTTTCGGAACCAGCTCTCCAAACACCAAAGAGGCTAAGGTGATCGCCATGACGATGAGCCCAAAAGCAATCGGCTCAGCAATCGGCCCAATGTAAGGAACACGCTGTAATCCGGCGGTCAATTCCTCTGCAAGAGTGGCTCCGCCTAGGGCACCGGCTAGAATTCCGACCAATGTAATTCCGACCTGGATCGCGCTGAGAAAACGCGACGGATTTTGAAGCAATTCCAATGCTTTGGAGGCCCCGCGTTGGCCTTCCTGAGCCATCCGTTTCAGCCGAGAGCGACGTGCTGAGACCAGAGCGATTTCAGAATACGCCAGTAATCCGTTGATCAAAATCAACAGGCCGATCACAAAAATCTCCAGAATCAACCGTTCCATACCTCTCAGCAACTAAACCCGGTGTTCTCATCCAATAAAACAAAAAACCGTGGTTTGGGAAACCACGCTGTGCATTTGATCATTTCCAAGCATTCGCTGAAGGCATCAGTCGAATCACCGCCCTCAAAATTTTTGGTAGGCGCGTTGTCCCTAACGCGCCAGAGAGAATTCATTTTCATGGTGGCCTGGGGACAGGCCGCCCCGCCTCTTTTTTCTTTCTTCTCCGTCCCTTTAAGGGCAGGGAATGGACCGATGCCTAGCTGAATGCCATGTGAGAAAGGCTTTTTTGCCCGGCTGCTCTATTTTTGCCTTTGTTATTTTTTGAGGCGGAAGAATTGAGCGGGTTGGGTAGGTCGAATGAGAATCTGCAGGTTTTCTCCTACTTGAGAAGGCATCGCCTGAACTGGCATCCATTGGGCATCGGGTCCAAGGACAGGCGTGGATTCCAGGGTCCAACCGACGGCCTCCTTAGGCCAACGGAGAAGCACCCCGTCTTTCGTCAATTGGACTGACAGTTTGGGAGGCTGCCCTTCGCCAGGCAATGCATCCGGACCGGCCGCATAAGAAGCGGCGACTTGGGGGTCGGTCATAGCTCCATTCCAGATTCGAAACTCATAAAACGTGCCATTGAAATTCGGATCGGCGGCAAATTGCGACCGTCCAAGCCAGTTGTTGATATCTTGGAGGTTCTTCAGAGAATTATTCACAATCGGTCGGGAGGCCACTCTCTTTCCGTCGATGTAAATCCGGGAAAATCCCGCCATCCCATCGAAGCAACAGACCACATGAACCATTCGATGGGCAGGGAGTTGAGGTCCAGTCAAGTCGTCGGCCGTATATCCTTCCCCAGGCCAGAGGGTAAACTGGGAAACATTTCCTCCATTCAGCGGGGTGAAGAAAAAGAAACTGGTCCCGCTTCCTTGTTCTCCTTCCGGTCCGGTACTGCTCCCGAAATCGAAGATTCGAGTCCAGTTTTGGCCGTTTGGATCGTTCCATTCAACCCACATTTCAACCGTCACATTGGTAAGGCTGGACACAAGGCCGTTGGGAAGATCTACATAGTCGTCTACACCGTCTAACTTTAGAGTACCATCCCCGGTAAGCTGAGCTCCTCCTATAATTTTTCCATCCGCATCCCCGACTGTGTCGGTGACCGTTGTGCCTACTCCATCGAATGAGTAGCGATGGATGAGTTTTGGAGGATAAGGAACCCCGATCGGAGGCTGGACCTCGAGTTGTGCCGATGCCGTGAGATCTTGGAATGAGGCGGTAATCGTGACGCTGCCTGGTTGATTCGCCATAAGACGCCCTCTCTCGTCGACACTGGCAATGGATGGATCGGAACTGCTAAAGGTGGTTCCTCGAACGGAGGTTATATCGACGCCTTTGAGTTGAGTGTAATCGGCAAGGAGATGAACCTGGGCTTCCTGCCCTACAAGGAGGGAAGACGGTAGGTCAAGACGCAGTTTTGCGATTTCTCCTAGTTCGGAAGGGATCTGATCCGGTCCAGCCGCTGCATGAGCTCCGATTTGGAGGGAGGTCAGGGCCCCGTCCCAAATCCGGAATTCATCAATGCTTCCGGTATAATAGGCATCGGCAGCGAATTGGGAACGTCCAAGCCAGTTGTTCACATCTTCAATCTGATTTAAGGGGATATTGGCAGGTCCGGTAGAGACAAGAACCCCATTGATATACAACCGCATTTCTCGGGCGGTATAATCATAGACAGCCGCAAGATAGACTTCTTGCCCGGCCAGAATCGGAGAGGAAGCGGTCACCCACTGTCCGCCGTGCGTCCCAAAGGCGGTGACATTCCCAGCTCCCCGAGGAGTTATATAAATAAAGGTGGTTCCTACCCCTTGTTGATCTTCGCCGACATCACTGTTGCCGAAATCAAAGATCCGTTGCCACCACGCGCCGGTGTCATTCCAGGTGGTCCATACTTCAAAAGTGACGTCTTGTAAGGAAGAGACCAAGCCGTTCGGCAAATCAATATAACCCGAAAAACCTTCGAAGATCACCCGGCCATCGCCCGAAAAATGGACATCATTCCATAACGTTCCATTTGCGTTTCCAACCAGATCGTGTGCAATGGTTTCCCCATCCGGCTCATGAAAATCCCAACGATGAATCAGTTGAGCCGGACGTGGAATCACCTGGAT
>CAZBKV010000094.1:0-409 GCA_964492575.1 uncultured Verrucomicrobiota bacterium
TTTGTCGCCGAAACGGTCGCCTCCAGCCCGCAAAAACGGGAAGAGGCCCTGCGGGTCCTGCGGGAGCGGAGTGATTTGCTAGAGGACCTGCTGGAAAACCCCCGGATCTTTGATCGAATCTGGAGGGAGGAAGAAACCTTGGTGCGGATTTCTCCTTATCTTCTCTTCCATATTCTCCTCCGGCAGGTACGCCGGTTTCTTCATGAACGACTTTACGTCTATGAGGTCGGCACGCGAGGGGAACGCCTTCCTGTCTTTGAAGCCCCGCAGGTAGCCGAACTGCTGGAAGACCGCGAGGTGCTGGATTATCTGGCCCACATGCTTGCCTCCTTTGCTCGGACCCAAAGCGGCGTGATTTATTGGGAAGAAGGCGGGCACTGGCGGAAACGACGGATCAGCGATATAGATA
>CAZBKV010000094.1:455-8189 GCA_964492575.1 uncultured Verrucomicrobiota bacterium
CTGCTTTTACGGCGAAGCGGACCATCCGAGACTACGAGAACGAGGGAACGACGTTTTATCGAATTGCCTCAGAGCAGTTGGACGATCCCCGGATGCAACGGACCTGCCGTCGTCTCTCCGAGTCCTTTACCCTGGCTCGACGAGCCCTCAACACCCTAAGTGAGGAGTATCTGGCCAGGCTCCAAGAACGGCTGGGTGGCTCTGCATTAGGAGAAAATTAGGCTTCTGGTTTCCTTTCCGGCGAAAGGAGGAGCAAAGTCTTCTCCTCCCTCGGGAATTCCAAAAGGAGGGGGTGTTTTTGTCGATTGAGGTGAGCCAGAGGACAGGAGGGAATGGGATAAAGGAAAGAGGGACTTTGACAGAGAGGAAGAAGAAGTTTTTCTATAAAAGTGAAGGACGGCGAGGCCGCCCCATTACCTCACCGTCCTTCGTTTCTCGTTGCTAGGGGAGACCGCGAGCCCATCGACCTCGCCCCCAAGTCGGATGGGCCGCGGCCCCCTATGCTGCGTGGCACCCCTTACTACTGAGGAGGTGACTGTTGCGTTTGCTGTCCACGGGACTCCAGCTCACGCAACCGCTCCCTGACCGCTTGAAGCTCGCTTTCCAAATCTTGCATTTGGTTCTTTAGGAATGTTTTTTCGGCTTCCGGGTCTGTGGTTGGAGGAGGCGTATAGGGCCACCACCAGCTGCTATAGGGCCACCACCAACGGGCCCCAAAGATGCGGGCCCATCCCGGCAATCCGGTGGCCCAGAACCAATGGCGCCATCGGAATCCGCGTCCCCAACCACGACCGAATCCCCAGCCTCGGCCGAATCCCCAACCGCGACCGGGAATCGGATTCATGTATCCTGGCACTCCATATCCGGCACAGTAGCCGGCTGCGCGTCCTGTCATTGGACCCAAACCCCAAGGACCTGTTCCATCACCCCAAGGCATATCTCTCTCACCTCCTTTCTGATTTTTCTGGTTTTATGGAACTGGGGGACCGCCGCCCGGCATTCCGCCATGCCAACCGTGTCGATGGCGATGGCAGCAGCCCCGTCCCCTGCGCGCCAGAAACGGCGGAGGCAGCTGAACGACATTGCCGCCTTGGATCCGGATGGCCTTTCCGTGAACCAAGGCATCGGCAATTTTCTGTCGTGCTGCTTCGATGATGCGCGCAAAGGTGGGGCGGGAGATATTCATTTGTCTTGCGGCCTCTTCCTGGTACAGCCCTTCCAGGTCGGCCAGGCGAAGGGCTTCCAGTTCGTCGAGGCTCAGGACGACCTCTTCCAGTGCCTGCAGGGGCATTCCTGCAGGGAGGAAGTAAGTGAAGTCGGGGATGAACCCGATTTGTCGTTTGCCGGGCGGTCGTCCCATTTTTGCTGGTTTTAAGCATATGCTCAGAAACGGAGATGTCAACCCACTTTTTCACAAAGATCATCGTTAATTTTCTCCCCACCCCCCACTTTTGCATTGGGATCCACCCCTTTCCTGTGGCACTGTGCTCCAAGTAGGAAAAACAAAAAACAGAAACAAACACAGAAACCAGCGCAAAGGAATCGTTTCCAATGAAAGTCAATCGTCTGTCGATTCGTATCATAACTGCCCGTCTTAGCCTTGCAGTGGCCTTTTTGACCTTACCATTCGGTTTGTATGGTGCGGCCGCTCCGCCTGCTCCCAAACCTCCCACTCCCCCCAAAAAGGTTGTTCCTACCAATCCAAAAGCCGACGCGGCCTATCAGGCCTTCCGGTCGGCTTTGAAGTTTACTTCGCCTCCCGCTTCTTGGCAGACTAACCCCCCTAGCCCGCAAGAGTTCGAGACCTTCCGACAGAAGCTGATCGGGGAGCTTCTGAAAGCCGCCGATCTTGGGCATTCCTTTGCCACGAACTATCCCACCGATCCACGAGCCTTGGAGGTCCTACGGCTGGAATATCAAATTCTTGCGCAGGCCAAACAATTCGGGGCTACCAACACAGAGAAGCGGATTGTAGCTGTAGAGAAGGAACTCCTTGCGAATCCGGGTTTGGCAACGCAAGAACGGATCTTATTGAGATTTCAGCAACTTCATCGAGAGTTGAGGGATAAGACGATTACCACTGCAATTCGCAAAGGGACGAAGCCGGATCTGGAGGCTTACAACCAAGGTATGCTTGAGATCTCCCGAAAATTGATCAAAGAGTTTCCCAATGAAGAATTGCCTTACGATTTATTTTTATCCGTTGCTCAGCAGTTTAAAGATCCCAAGAAGAAACGAGCGTTGATTCAAGAAGTGTTGAAGGATCCGAAGGCTCCTTTACAAGTGCGGAAAGGGGCGGAGGGGTTGCTTCGTGGAATGGATGCCCTTGGAAAGTCGTTGGAGTTGAGTTTTACGGCCTTAGACGGTCGAAAAGTGGATCTAAAGAAACTTCGAGGCAAAGTCGTTCTGATTGATTTTTGGGCTACGTGGTGTGTGCCATGCATTCAAGGGTTGCCTACTATTAAGGCAATTTACGAAAAATACCATAGTAAAGGCTTGGAAATCATCGGCATCAGTCTTGATAAGCAACGGGCCGCGGTAGAGCAGTTTTTAAAGAAGCATCAGATTCCATGGCCTCAGTACTTTGATGGGAAAGGCTGGCAGACTTATTGGGCGCAATATTATGGAATCCAAGCGATTCCGACGATGTGGTTGGTCGATAAGAAAGGGATCCTGAGGGATCAGAATGCCCGTCAGAACTTAGAACAAAAGATCCAGAAACTTCTTAACGAAAAGGAGACCGTTTCTTCCAAGTAGAGTATTCTACTGATTCATAAATTATTCGACGCAGCCCGACCTTTGAGTGTCGGGCTGTTTTGATGATAGGAAGTATGGGAGAGTGACTTTGGAAGTCGGAAAAATCAGGACTTATTGTCGGTTTGCGTGGAATCGTTTAAATGCTTCGGGGTCGAAAAGTTTAACCAGATCGTGAGGATGTAATTTGGCGACATTTCGAGGCTCGATTTTTTCAATTCGTCCTCGAAGAGAGGTTGGAATTTCTTCTAAAATTTGTTTATAAATTTCTCGAGGGGCCGCAAACCAGCAAGGAAGATCTGGATAAGCCTGGAGTTGTTCCACGGTTGATTTGGCGATCTCTTTGATCAACCGACGTTGGGTTTCCAGTCGTAGATTGTGGTCGTCCGCCATGGGAGCGGCTCCGGGATGCCCGGTGGGTCCTCCGTGTCGACCGGCCTGATCGCTCACATGATCCAATACCTTTCGGTGGGCATCGACGAATTCTTGATCCACCAAGTTTTCCACTCGGGGCGACACTTTTGGGAGATATTCTACCAGCAGGGCGCGGAACCGCCCCAAATCACTCGCAATGATTAGTTTTCTCTCCATACCTTTCAAAAAGATGACATAAATTGGGGAAAAGGGAAAGGGAGGGTTTTTCTGCACAAACTCGGTAAAAGGCCGCCCAAAGGAGTCTTCATCCCAGGAGGGGAACGATTCGATCTTCTATTCCACGGCGGGTTTCGGAGGTTCCTTCCCCGAAACGCACACTCACAATCTTGCTTACCCCACGTTCTTCCATCGTCACCCCAAAAATGACGTCTCCCATCGCAATGGTTCGTTTATTGTGAGTGATGATAATAAACTGACTTCGGTCCAGAAATCGGCGCAAGATATGGATAAATCGATCGATATTGGCTTCGTCCAACGCCGCATCTAGCTCATCCAGCACGCAGAATGGACTGGGACGGATTTGATAGATGGCAAATAATAAAGCCACGGCGGTCATGGTTTGTTCTCCGCCGGATAGAAGTTGGATGGATTGGGCCGGTTTTCCCGGAGGGCGAGCTACGATTTCGATTCCGCTTTCTAAGACATTGTCCTTATCTACGAGGTACAAATCCGCTCGGCCACCGCCGAAGACCTCTACAAACAATTCTCGGAAACTGCGTCGGATCTTTTCAAACGTGTCGAGAAACATGGTTTGGGTTTCGGCATTAATGCGGGCAATCAGGTTGGTCAGTTGTTTTTTGGCCTCCACCAAATCCTCATACTGTTCTGCTAAGAATCGACGTCGCTGTTCGGTCTCTTCGAATTCTTCGATCGCTACCAGGTTGACTTCTCCCATCGCGCGGATTCGCTCCTGTAAATATTGGATTTCTTTTTCCAGGGTGTCGTCGGCAGCTTGACGGGCCTCGGCCAGCCATTCCCGCAGCTCATCCTCTTCTTCATCGGGTTTCCCTTCGGGGAAGAGCGAGTCGAGGAGGGACTCGGTATCTAAGCTTGCAAGATCCAGGGCATATTTTTCCCGGAATCGATCGGTGAGGTTCTGAAGGGCCATTCGTTTTTCCGAGACAGACAACTCAAAGGCAGAACGGTGTTCTCGGAGTTCTTCTATCCGTCGGCGTTGCTGTTGCAATTCGTTTTCTAAATTTTGCAGATCCTGCTGGACGGTTTGCTGTTGCTTTTCCGCTTGCTGGCGAAGTTGGAGGAGGGAAGCGATTTCCCCATCTAACCGGGCTATTTGTTCCTGGACAGCGGTCCTTTCCGTCTTTGCGGTTTGGGCGGTTCGGTCCGCTTCTTCTAACCAGTTTTGGCGTTGCTCAAGGGATTTTTGGAGGCCGGCAAGTCGGCGTCGAAGTTCATGAGCATGTTGTTGGGCGGTTTGCCAAGCTTGCTTTTTGGTTTGGAGCTGGGCCTGGAACTCCGCCCACTGTTGGTGGGCTGTTTCCCGCTCTTGTTCCAGGGTTTCGAGTGCTTGGTGAATTTGGCCAAGTTGCTCCTGCAGTCGTCGTTCCTCTGTCTCTACCGTGGTAAGTTGTTTGGCGTGGTTCTCCCGCTCTTGCCTTAGCTCTTTTGTTTGCTGGGAGAGGCTTTCTAGCTCAAACTCTAAAGTCTTTAATCGATGGCTTATAGTTTCTGCTGCCTGGCGGAACTGTCCGACTTGTTTCTGCGATTCCCTCCATTGGGTCTCCAACTTTTGGAGCGTTGCTCGATCGGTTTCCCATTGGGTCCGTTGTTCTTGTTGGGCGTGGCGAAGTTGCTCCAGTTCTGCTGCTGTGGCACTGCGTTTTGCTCGTTCTTCTCTACAGCGTTCTTCTAATCGTCGTAATTCCGCCTTCCGTTCTAAGATCGAACCGTGCCATTGGGCCGGGCCACGTCCTACTGTTAGGATCCCTTTTCCAGATACCACCTCCCCGCGTGGGGTCACAAAAGTAAACCAACCGTGGGTTGCCCGGTATGCATTCCATGCAGTCTCCAAATCCGGCACAAGATAAACTCGTTGCAGGAGCCGACTCAAAAGCGGTCGAAGCTCCGGTTTCCCTCGCGTGAGAACTAGCAATGGTCGATGGGGAAATTGATTCAAGGCTGCGGTAGCTTGGGCCAATGTCAAAAGATGATGGGGATCTGGAGGTGGAGCCTGAACCCATGCAATTGAGGTTCGTTCCGGATCGTGTTGACGGATCTGTTCCATCACTTCTTTGGCCGTCGTCGATTCTGGCACGATGAGTGCCTCCAGGAGCGGTCCGAGAATTGCTTGGAGGGGTAAAGCCAGATCCAGTTCCGGCTCCACAAAATCCGCCAAAACCCCCTTTACCTCTGGATGTTCCTGTAAGGCCTTGCGGACTGTTTCTGAATATCCTGCTCGGTCCTTCTCCAGCTGAGCCAACCGCTCTCGTCGACTTTCTACTTCCTGCAAGATCCGATCCAAAGCCTCCAGTCGAGCCGCGACTTTTTCCGCACGAAGCGTTAAGGCCTGGAAGGTCTCTTGTTCCTGTTCTATTTGTTGCTCTAAATGACGAACCAAGCCGGCGAGTCGCCGTTCCTCCCGCTCTGCTTGTTCCAACCGCTCTTGAGTCGCGCGATATTCCGCTTCGATACGATCTTTTTCCTGACAGAGGCGTTCACGGCGGCCTATGAGGCGTTTTTCCTCGGTTTCCAGAGTCCGAATCCGGTTTCGTAACGCGGCGGCTTCCCGAGCCCGATCGAAAAGACGAGCTTGAGTTTCCTTTTGTGTCTTTCGAAGACCTTCCAGACGTTCTGTATAGGTCTTCAAAGCCTGTTGGTGAGCCTCTCTTTGTTGTTCTAATTTTTTGTATTCTGCCTCGAATTTCTCTACCTGCTGAAGAGTTGTTGCGAGCTCGGTTTCTAGTCGCTCGGTTTCCCTGCGCAATCGCTCGATTTCCTGTTCCGCCCGTTGTCTTTGCTTTGTAAAATCTTCCAACCGTTGGCCTAAAAATTCCACCCGTTGTTGATAACGTGCTTGTTCGCCTTGTTTTTTTAATATCGTCTCGTCCAGTTCCTTGATCCGGTTTTGAAGCGCCTGGTATTGAGCCCGCCGCCCTTGCCACTGTTGTTCCGTTTGCTCTGCGACTTCCTTGGCAGCTTCCCATTCCTGACAGGCTTGCTCTAATTTCGCCTCTTGCTGCTTTACCTCTTCCTGTAACTTCTCCCATTGGCGGAGAGCCGCTACCGTCTCAAAAATCTTTAGCCGACTGGTGAACCGCCGATACCGTCGTGCCTTGGAAGCCTGACGTTGCAGGCTGTTTAACCGACGTTGGACTTCTTGAATCAAGTCATTGAGCCGGAGGAGGTTCTGTTCGGTTTGCTCCAATCGTCGTAAGGCTTCCCGTTTTTGCATCTTAAATCGAGTGATTCCGGCGGCCTCCTCGAAGACAATCCGGCGTTCCTCAGGTTTACTAGATAAGATCTGGGTAATGTTTCCTTGGGCGAGGATGCTATAGGCGGGACGTCCTATCCCCGTTCCGGCAAAGAGGGCCTGGATATCCCGCAATCGACAGGGGACCCGATTGATCAAATATTCACTTCGTCCATCCCGATAAACCCGTCTAGTAATCGTCAATTCCTCATAATCCAGGGAAACTCCGGCTGCTCGTAGTTGATCCGGCTCAATCCCTTCGATGGTGAGGGAGACCTCGGCCATTCCAAGGGGCTTGCGGGTATCGGTACCGTTGAAAATTACATCCGCCATCGAAGCCCCTCGTAAGGCCTTTGCCGATTGTTCCCCTAAGACCCATCGAATGGCATCTGCAATGTTCGACTTTCCGCACCCGTTTGGGCCCACAATGATAGTTATCCCGGGCTGGAACTCCAGCTCGGTCTTGTCCGCAAAGGACTTAAACCCAATCAAAGTGAGCCGCTTCAGTCGCATTCGTTTGGCCTTTGGGTACCTTTTTGTGGGATAAGGGTAAAGAAAAATCCCCCTCTACCGCAAGATATTGGGGTTATCTTTTGTTGCTGCCCCTAAATTTTGGACTTCCTTCCTGTGCCCAAATCCATCCCTCAGCCCCCATCCATCATCTGCTTTTCAGGATAACAGAAAGATAAAGCTATCAGCAAACCCTGTTCTTGAAGGAAAGGAGAGAATCTTGGGTTGGCGGCGGAACCGCTGAAGGCTCGCCGAATGAGTGTCAAACGGCGACGGCCTGTCCCGGGAACACCGAAGGGCCAGAGCGGGGAACCGACGCTGGCTGCGGTTTCTCTGAATCGCCGAATACAGAACCGTACTTCTGGCGGTACAGAAGCTCATCCGAAAAATCGGCCGAGCGGTTTGAATGGAAGACTTCCTAGGAGAAAAAACGCCCGATTGAAGACATGACCGCAACGCAATTGGGTTAGGCATAAAGGAAAGGGATTTCACGCGGCGGCGTGGGGACAAATCGTCCTACCTTGCCTTGGGCATTCGAAGAGGAATGAAAAGGTAGGGCGCGTTGTCCCCAACGCGCCATAAAGATGAAATATGAAATTTCCTTGCGG
>CAZBKV010000095.1:0-8090 GCA_964492575.1 uncultured Verrucomicrobiota bacterium
TCATGGCCCGGATCCCGCCATGTCCAAAGGCACCAAACGTATCTACCGGAGCATCCGGCCAATGTCGGCGGCCGTAGCGATCGATTCCGTTAGTCCACCATAAAAAGCTGTAACTTCCCATATGATCTGTTTGATCATCTGGAATCTCACGAGAACCGATGGTTCGCTGTCCGGGAAGCATTTGAGCCGGTTTCCCCTGAGTCCGAGGGAACCGGCTGGGCAAGGGGGAATGAGTTGCCATATGAATCCATCGCTTGGCCAGCAATTGTTTTCCTTTCCAACGGCCGTCTCGGAGGTAAAGCAGGCCGAATCGAGCAAAATCCCGCGGCGAGATGGCCAGCCGTCCCGGCCGATCCTTAGGTCCAAAGGCCAAGAACGTAGGGTTGTCTTCACACTGCAACAAATCCGTCAGGAGCGGATGAAGCACCTTCTGATCGACCGTCTCATAAGTCGCCCCATAGACTCTTAAAAACAACAGGTCCCAGAAGAGCGCCATCTGCCAGTCGTTGTAGTCAAAGGCGGTTCCTGGGGCTTCTCTTACTCCGTAACAAGAGGTTTGCGTCGCCAGATGTCGCCAGGTGATCTTCCGATCCTTATACCCCAGATCCGGATTCAACGTGGCCAGTCGAGGTTCATACCGAACTACCCGTTCATCCAATGAAGGAATTCGATGATCCTCCAGTGCCTTAAAAAGAAAATGGGCATAAACCGGTTTCGCCGCCGAGGCCACATCCCCACGACGCGTCCAATCTCCCCAGCCAAAAACTAGGTACCCGTAACGCACCACACAACCCCGTCCTTGCACAAAGCGGGCAAATCCCTTCAGTTTTTCGGAATCTAAGCCGACCGCCTCAGGACTTTTTCGCAGCCAATGCTTTCCGGGAAAGACCGTTTTCGGGAGGTGGGTCGAAGGTGCGGCAGCCAAGCCCAACATACCCAGTCCAAGAAAGAAAATCGTCCTTCCCACCCATCCACTCAAAGCTGCAATCCAGCGATTGGTTCGTTTGCGTGCCATGGCAGAGTTCTAGAGAAGAAACCATCGAAAGACAAGCTTGCGATCTTGAAATGCCACAAAGCGGTTTCTCGCCTGTTACATCCCGACTCGAGGCATCAGAAGTTCCCAATAACGCTCGCAGGAAAGGTCCGGTCCCATCGTCTGACGCACCTTCTCCTCAGGATCAAAATTGAGAAGGACAGGAACCAATTCCTCGTAACGTCCTCCATGACCAAAACGAGGAAGATCCTCAGGGGAACCGGCAAACTCCGAATCCACGAAGGCATAGCCTCGGGCGGCCAAAACCACCAAGTCCGGGCAACGATTCGAAGGAATCCGAAGCCGATCCACCGCAACCACCCGGTCAAAGACCGAATCGACTTCCTTCCGTCTCAGAAGCCATTGAACCACCATATCCGCCGGCTGTAACGAAGGTAAGGAGACGTAAATTCCGTGACTTATCAGATAAAACTGTCCTTCCTTGGCCGTCCAATTCGGAAGATGGACATGAAACCCAGGGCCGAATTGCCGGATCAACTCCGGTTCCAGATTGACCAGCTGAGGTCCCTGACCTTCCCGCCAATGGCTACTCATCCCATGGTCCGAAACGAGAGCAACTCGTACCCCTAATTCTCCCATACGCTGAAACGCCCGATCCAGTTCGACGAAAAACCGCTGTGCTTCTTCTGAGCTTGGGCTGAACCGATGCCAAATCGTATCATCGGTCACGGCAAAGATCCAATCCGCCAACTCTTTCTCACAAAGACTCACGGCCCATTGAATCGGTTGAAGAGCCGCGGCAACCGGATCCGAATCCGGGGTTGATCCTGTTTGACCCTGGAAAACAGACTCCATTTCGCCCTGAATCTCCTCAGGTCCTGTCCATTGACCTGGACAGGCCGCGATTCCGATCGTCTTCTCCGGGGCCGGCAAACTGGAACTTGCAGGAACGCCCTTTACTAAACCTGCACTAAAAAGCGGATACGCAGCTGGGTTTCCCAATAAGACTGCAACTTTCCGTCCTGCACGAGCCGCCGCAGCGGCAAGGCTCTCCTCCCGAAGCTGACGAGCGTCCAACAGACTCACCGGCCGTAAGGCAGAAGGATCGTAGTAACTGCTCCCGATAATCCCGTGCTCATCTGGAAGTCGTCCGGTTAAGATACTTGCCTGATTCAGAAGACTTACAGTTGGGAGCAAGCACCGACCCTGCCACAATCGTGTTTCCGCCACAGCACGACCCAGATGGGGTGCAATTCCCAAGGCAAAAGCCGAGAGCAGATGTTGGAAGGAAAGGCCGCTAATACAAAACAACGCAATCGGACGATCCGGCGGCTGATACGTCCGGCCACGCACTCGAATAGGCTCTGTCTGTGGACGTGTCATAACATTCTTCTATCCTTCTTTTCATCCCCCTGCAACGGCTTTCCGAAAAAGAACCTGGTCGGCCTTCCAAGAAACTTGTAAAAACTCACCCTGGATTGTTTCTCCTCCGGGAAAGCACAGCACGGGCCCGATCAAATTGGGGTAAAGCCACCTCATATCGCCGAGCCAATCTTCGCAAAAACGGTGGGATCTCCCTTCGCCCTCCATCACTATAATCGGCCAGGAGATCTGGAAGCCATCGAACCGGATCCAATTGACGCTGCTTCTCCAGATATTCCATCAACACCTGAGCTTGAGCCTGAAGAGAAAAGGCGTGACGTTGTCCGGTCTCCGCAAACAACCAATCACTAAAGTCCAGAAAAGCATAAAACGGAGAACGCCGCCCTTCCCAGATCCACCGCACAGTACGTCGAAAATGCCCACTGTTATAAAGCATCTCCCAATACCGTGCGAAACACCGGATGCGCATAATCGTCTCAAAGTCCAACGTAGAGGTATGAAGAATCTCGTAGGGAGGATATGCCGAAAAGATCATTTGAAACGGCTTTTGATGTCGCACGATCGGGGCTCCTCGAAGCAGTTTTAAAATCCCTACCTGGATTTCCTCCGGCTCCAAGGCCACCAGTGCATCAAAACTCTCTGCAAAGCTCTCCAGGGTTTCCCCTGGAAGACCGAGGATTAAATCCGCATGAACATGTAATGAGGTCTGCTGACAGAGAAAAGCCAGGTTTTCAAGAGCCTGATCGCGTCGCTGACGTCGTTGAATCCGGGCATTCACTTCTTCATTGAAAGTCTGAATCCCTACTTCCACTCGAAGAGTCCCCGCAGGAAACCGTTGAAACCGTTCCCGAAACGACCTGGGAAGAAAATGAGGCGCCAACTCAAAGTGCACATCCAGTCCCTCCACCATATGCTCCAGCAAAAAATCCAAAATCGGCAACGCCTTATCCTCTCGCAGATTGAAAGTACGATCCACAAACTTGATCCGACGTGCTCCTCGATCGATTAGCCGGCCTAACTCGAAAAGAAACCGATCCATCGGAAACCAACGAACCCGATCGTCCAAACTGGAAAGACAAAACTCACAACCAAACGGGCATCCCCTGGAACTTTCTACATATACCAATCGAGTCGCTATATCCTGATCGGTATATTGGTGGTAAGGCATCTGGATTCGGTCTAAATCTGCCGGGGGACAATGGATAAACTTCTCCTTCGGTCGATCCCCCTGAAGCAACGCTCGACAGACCTCGGCAAATACCTCATCCGCTTCCCCACAAAGGATCCAATCGGCTGCTTGCGTGATTTCTTCCGGATAGGGCGCGTAGCTGACTTCCGGACCACCCAAGATGACAAAGACCTCTGGAGCAATCGCCTTTAAATTCCGGACCACTTGTGTCAAAAGCAAAAGGTTCCAGATATACACCCCAAAACCTACAATACGCGGCTCTTCTTGAAGGATCCGACGGACGATATCCAATGGTTCCTGATGAATATCAAACTCGAGCAAGACGGTCCGCTCGGCCAAGCAGCCGAGATTCGCCATCAAGTACCGCAGCCCAAAGGCGGTATGGATATATTTTGCATTCGCTGTGGTTAAAACGATGTCCGCCATAGTTATCCATTCCAAACAATAGCGTAGAATCTATCCCTTGCCTAACAGCTTTTAGACCTTCCCGATCTAGGCCTCTTCTCCCCTCCTAGTGGAGAACGAAGGGCTCTCCTTTTGCCCTACGCTTTTCCAAACATAGCTCTTATTCGGCCAGGCAAAAAAGGAACGCATCTTATGGAATGGACAATAAAGCAGCCGGGAAAGTCCACCGAAAAACCCTCCTTGGCATTTGCCAGGGCGTCGGCTAGAGTGTCTCCCCTTTCTGGAAAAGGGAGCTTTGTTGAGGGGGTAAAGGATGATGGAGATCAATTTAGATCGATTGAACGGACCGCAACGGGAAGCGGTTCAGACTCTTCAGGGGCCGATCTTGATCCTGGCCGGAGCAGGGACGGGAAAGACACGGGTGATTACGGTACGGATCGCTTATATAATCGCCAGTGGGATCGAACCGGCTCGGATCTTAGGGGTGACGTTTACAAACAAGGCCGCACGGGAAATGTTGGAACGGGTCCAGGGACTGCTCCGGTGGCCTCGATCGGTTCCCCGTCGAAAACGGCCATTGCTTTGTACGTTCCACTCATGGTGCGTCCGGATCCTTCGGGAATATGGAGAGCGGCTTGGATACCGTCGAGATTTTGTTATTTATGATGAATCCGACCAATTAGGAGTAATTCGTCGGTTGTTAAGCCAGTATCATACCCAAGAGACGTTGCCGAAGCCGGAGGTCTTTTTGAGTTGGCTCAGTGCGATTCGAAACGGGGCGGATTGGATTGTGGACCGGATAGAAAGTCGTTGGCGCTCTCTGTTGGAGGATTTGCAGAAAAAATATACGGAAGCATTACGGGCTTGTAATGCGATGGATTTTGATGATCTTCTTTTGAACACCCTAAAGTTATTTCAAAATCATCCGGACGTATTAGAACACTGCCAGCAACAGTGGCAATATGTCATGGTCGATGAATATCAAGATACGAATCCGCTACAGTTTCAGTTGGTTCGTTTGTTGTGTGAGAAACATCGAAATCTATGTGTTGTAGGGGACGATGACCAGAGTATTTATGGATGGCGGGGAGCTGCAGTACGAAATATTTTCGATTTTGAAAAATATTTTCCGGAAGCCAAAGTAATCAAACTGGAACAAAACTATCGATCGGTCAATTCGATTCTTCGAGCCTCCAATGCCTTGATTCGAAACAACCCAAACCGGCGAGAAAAACAACTTTGGTCTGTCCGAGGAAAAGGAGAGCCGATCCGTGTCGTAGAATATGAAGATGAGGAAGCGGAGGCTAAGGCCATTGCGGCAAAGATTCACGCCGCCCATACGTTGGATCGGAAACGGCTCTCTTCGTTTGCCATTTTGTATCGGACCAATTCGCAGTCTCGCCCTCTGGAAGCCGCGTTGCGGCAGATGGGGTTGCGGTATCGGGTTGTGGGCGGCCAGAGCTTTTTTGACCGACGGGAGGTGCGGGATTTCATGGCGTTTTTGCGGGTGGCGTTGAATCCGGACGACGACGTCTGTCTTCTGCGTATTGTCAACGTGCCTCCTCGCGGATTGAGTTCCAGGACGATCCAGAAACTGATGGCCGAGGCTACAGCACGAGGGTGTTCTGTTTTTCAAGCCATGAAGTCGGAAGAAGTCCAGAAGGAATTTCTTCGACGAATCGCCACCCGGATCGAAGCCTTTGTGTCGATGCTGGAGCATTGGCAAGCGGCGTTGGAGCGACGGGAGCGGGGAAAGTCGGTAGGGGTTCATCTTGCAGAATGGGCGGAGCGTTGGATGCAGGAGATCGGATATTTTGAGGAACTGGTCCGGTCCGAAAAGGATCCAGAGACCGGAGAGAACCGGGTATTGAATGTGAAGGAACTGATTCAGTCGATGGATCGGGAGTATGAGTCAGAAGATCCTCGAGAAGCCCTGGCAGAGTTTGTGGCCGATCTGTCTTTGGAATCGGAGATCGCAGACGAGGAAGACTGGGAAGGTGAAGCTGTGACTTTAATTACTCTTCACAGCGCCAAAGGGTTGGAGTTTCCCCATGTGTTCATTGTGGGGGTAGAGGAAGGGATTCTGCCGCATGCCCGATCTAAGGAGGAAGGAACGCTGGAGGAAGAACGTCGGTTGTTATACGTGGGTATGACGCGGGCGATGCAGACGCTAGAGTTGAGTTATTGTCGGGGGCGTCGGAAGCATGGTCGGATGGTGCCGGCGCATCCTTCCCGGTTTTTGCAAGAGCTACCGGAGGAGGTGGTACAACGGGAAAAGGGTGGTCGAGGTTCTCAGGCGGTTTCTTCCGATCGGGGTCGTCAATGGTTTGAAGTGATTCGAGGGGCGATTCAGACAAAATAAAATATCATATCAACTATCTAATTCTTTTACAATAAATAGAGAAAAGAAAAATGTCGTGTGCCGATGAAGAATCCATCGTCTAACGGTGATAACTATGTAATTTCGAAGCTAAGCCGGAAAGCGGCCACTCTGTGGGTACGCTCGTGAAAGCGTTGATCGAAAACCAAGAGAAGCAGCCTTTCGCTGTTCCGGAAAATCCCGATCCTAAACCGATCCCCTCTATTAAAATCTGATTTGTAAGATGTTTTTATAATTTTCGGACAATCCCTACTTTTCCAGAGAAAAGAGTCTGACCCTTTGCAAGGCATCTAGGAATCGTTGAGGATCCTCCGGGCTAATCACCAACGTACGATCTGTCCTCACTAGGACCACACATCGACGAAGATTCGTCACATAAGCTCGATATATCCCCAATCGTCGATTCCAAAACCAACCCCAAAAGCAAAACAACCCTCCATTCCCCATCACTCGCAGCGATCCTCGCAAAGCATGAGGATCCGCGTAGGCCTTGACTAGGGTATGTAAAGAGAAGGCCTTTGGACCGATTCGACGGTACACGATCAATTGCGTCCCTTGAAGTTCATATCCGGTGACTCCAAACAGATAAGTGATTCCAAAAATCAGAATAAAGAAAATCACTACAAGGGTTGGAATCGGCCGGGGAACCGGTTTGCTCCATACCACCACCGTTAAGATTGCGAATAGAAGAAAAGAAACGATCGTTACACCGTAGATCATTCCACTCGGTGAGGCTGCACGGAAGAATGTTTCGCTTGTTTGCATTCAGTTGCTTTTAGCATGAAAACAGAGAAAGCGACGAGTGATTTTTGATCAGGCTTGTCCACGAATGGCATTCGCAATCCACATGATCAGGAAAGTGATCCCAAAGGCTAAGAGTTCACGGAGCAGAGGAACGGGACCAAGAGGAACAAACACCAGCCCTACCCGAATCCCAATGAAAATCCCCGCCCAAAGGATCCCGCTCCTTTGGCTCATTTCTGCAGCTCGATACATCACGCTCGCTAGAATGATAAGAATAAGTAAACTCACCATAGCTTCTGCTCTCCTTTGGCTTCCTGTTTTCCTCAATCAGGGTAGGCTTGATAATTGGAATTGGGGACAATCCTCTTCGGCAAGCAAGAAAATTTTGAAGAGTAGCGATTAGAAGACTCAAGAAAATCCTCTTTGAGATTGAAAAAGGTTAATAGACAAACGCTTTATGGAGCTATTCATTCGGTCAAAAAGATCGGAAGGAAAGTCAGAGCTTATCTGAAAAATCGACGTCTTACAACGGTGGCTATATAGCTTCGGAAGCTACGCTGAGAAACGGAACGTCATGTAGCTAGAGCTCATCCGAAAAAATCAGCTGGGCGGTTTGGAATGGAAGGCTTCCTGGGAGAGAGAAAGACGCCGAATCGAGAGCACGACCGCAACGGGTGCAAAGGAAGGAATTTCTTGCGGCGGCTTTGGGGACAAACCTTTCTAATGGGGTTCGATAGGTCCATAGGTAGGGCGCGTTGTCCCCAGCGCGCCGAATAGGAGGGACAGCCTCCGGCTGGACCGAAAGCGGACCCGCTGGAAGCGGTCCCTCCCCATTTTTGCGGTCCGGCTATAAGCCGACCCTCCCTTATTGGTGGGAAACTTTAGGTAGGGCGCGCTGTCCTCAGCGCGCCGGGGAGAAGGGGAAAAATGAAATTTCATGGCGGCGGCTTGGGGACAAGCCGCCCTACCTTTCCAATGGCATACGGAAGGTCATG
>CAZBKV010000096.1:0-8090 GCA_964492575.1 uncultured Verrucomicrobiota bacterium
GAAGGCCCGGGCTCGAACGACCGTGGTTCCGGCGATGCGGATCGGGCCGGTGTACTGGAAGCTATTGGTTAAAGTAGGGACGCTGCCGTTGGTGGTATAAAAGATCGTTGCACCGGAGGTTTCGCAGGTGAGGGCGAGGTAAAAGGGCTGATCGTAAAATCCATGTTCCACACTGAAATGCGGATCTTCCACGAACTCGTTGTAGCCGCCGACGTTGGGGTTTCCGGGGGTGGGGTGATCGAAATACCAGAATCGTCCTTCCCGGAAGCCGTAGGAGATGTCCGGTTGTTGGGGAGGATACTCGGGCTGGTAGGCAAAAGCGATGTGGCCTTCCGGATCGACTAACGCCAGGAATTCTCCGTCCGGGTCGAGTTTAAAGTTAGTGTGAAACTGTCGATAGCGGTCATAGTCTCGGATGTCCTGGCCGGAGGCAAAGACGACAAGGTATTGACCGGGCTGGAGGACAAAGGAAGGGAAGACCCATTTCTGCAGGTTTTGCGGATCGTCGGTCAAGGCCCAGCCTTCCAGGTCGATCGGTTCTTCGCCGTCGTTGAGGATTTCGATCCAATCGGAATGTTGGCGCCAGCGGTCGAGCAGGCCGGTGGCGTTATTGGCCATGAATTCGGAGATAATAAGGTGGGCTTCGGTGGCCGCATGGCCAGCCCAACCTCCCACCAGCAAGCTCAACAACGCCGCGGCAATTATGGTTGTCTTTCTCACGGCCCCTCAAAGTAGCAAGAACCACGCCGAATCGACAACGGGAAGCATTTGATAAAAGTCGATGTTCGAAGATAACGCGTATGGTCTTTTAGATAATGATAAGATAGCGTTAGGGAAAGCCTCGTTCCGTTGGATGGAGAAACAAGTTTTCTCGGTAGGGGAGACAATCCGTCCATTTCTAAGCCTTTCTTCCCCTTCCTCCGGGGCAAAGTTTGATAGATAACCAAAAGGAGACCCTCTGTCCCTGCTAGCATCTTGGCTCGACTCGAGACATAATGGAGTAACAACCGAACTTAGAACAAGGATGCAGAATCGACCTTCCAAACGAGTTCACGGCCGAGGCGCCGCGAAGAATCCTCCCAATCGGTTCGAGCCGATCCGGTTCGAACCGGATCCGGAAGGCACGGTCGAGCAGGAGGTCTCGCCCAAAACGCAATTCTTTCGCGATGTTTCCCGAAACATCATCAGCCGAAACGACAGTCCGGATATCCCTTATGAGATCAGCCTCAATCCCTATCGGGGCTGTGAACACGGCTGTGCCTATTGTTATGCCCGACCGACTCATGAGTACCTGGGATGGTCTTGTGGTTTGGATTTTGAGACCAAAATCGTCGTAAAACCTGATGCCGCTAAGCTGCTAAGAGAAACTCTATCCGATCCAAAATGGGAACCCCGTCCTCTTACCTTAAGCGGGGTTACGGATCCTTACCAACCGGCTGAGCGACATTTCCGGATCACTCGTGCCTGTCTGGAAGTTCTGGCTGAGTTTCGACATCCGGTTTGTATTGTCACGAAAAATCATACCGTCACCCGCGACCTGGATCTTCTGCAGGAGCTCGCGCGGTACCAAGCGGTGTTGGTGGAAATTTCTATCACCACCTTGGATACCGATTTAGCCTCTCGATTGGAGCCTCGCACCAGCCGTCCTGCCCTTCGACTCCAAGCCATTGAAACACTGGCCAGCCACGGGATTCCGGTAGGTGTCCTGGTCGCTCCGATCATTCCCGGTCTGACGGATCATGAAATTCCTGCGATCCTCCAAGCAGCAGCAAAGGCCGGGGCTTGCTGGGCCGGGTGGAGCGTCCTGCGGCTTCCGTATGCCGTAAAAGAAATCTTTTTGGATTGGCTTCGAACGCACTATCCCCTCCGCTTCGACCGAGTTGTGCATCGAATTCAAGAGATGCGCGGTGGTCAATTGACGGATTATCGCTTTGGTACACGCCTCTCCGGAGAAGGACCGGCTGCGGAACGGTTGGTTCAATGGTTTGATATCTGTCGCCGTCGAGCCGGATTTCGAGAACCTCCTCCGCCACCCAGTGCCGCTCATTTTCGGTCTCCTGCGCCACGGCAGTTGGAATTATTTCCTCAGCTTCCTCCCTGTCGGAATCCCCGTAAACCTCGGCTTCCTTACTTGGGGCGTCTTCCTGAGAAGTAATTGAAAAAGGGATAGAAGTGGCCTTTTCCCAAACCGTCGTCGAAGCATTGGCATCGGTCGGTTTTTCTGCGCGTAAGGGAAGGCTTGGGGAAAAATAAGAAGCTGGGATGACCTCGAATTACCATCAATGCCTCTACCTCCTTTTCCCTTGGCGGGATGGGCATGCGTTTTGAAATAATAGAGCTTCAATAAGAAGGGCTGTAGCAAAGAAGGGGATAGAATCGATCTTAGGGTAATAAAAAGCGGAAAAGGTGCGTGAGAGAGGAGCAAAGAAATGAAACGAGGGCTTTCATTTTGGAAGGAATGTTATAGAAGAGGTGGTCAGGAGCCATTCCCATACCGAATGAGTCGGAAGAGAGGATGGGTTTTGGGACTTGTGCTGGCTTGTGTAGGAGGGGTGATAGGAAGCGTTTGGGGTGGGGAATTAATACCGTGGGTTATGCCGTGGGATGATGCGGCGCCGGGGCCGGTGGATCGGTCGGCATGGAATCGGCCGATTGGACCGGAGGATCGGATTACGGTGGATCGGCAAGGGCACTTTTCGGTGAGGGGGCGACGGATTCGGATTTTGGGAATAAATTTTGCCGGGGACGCCCCGTTTATGCCGACGAATAAGGCGGATGCAGTGGCTGCGCGGTTGGCGAAGTTTGGGATCAACTGTGTCCGCTTTCATCATATCGATGCTCCCTGGGCGACTGGTGGAGGGGTGTTGCGTTATACGTCGGTAAGGAGTCGGGATTTTCGACCGACCCAACTGAAGCGGATTCAATATTTGGTCGCAGCGCTCAAACGGCATGGGATTTACTCGGACATTAACCTTCTGACCGGCCGACAATATCGCTCGCAGGACGGATTGGGGCCGGAAGTGGTGCAACTTCCCTGGAAGGTCCAGCATGTGTTGGCCTATTTCTACGAACCGGCCTTGGAGTTGCAGAAGGAGTTTGCGCGGAAGCTCCTGGGGTCAGTCAATCCGTTTACCGGCCTTCCGCTTGCGAAGGACCCGGCTGTAGCGTTTGTGGAGATCATCAATGAGAATGGATTGATTCAACAGTGGTTGGCGGGGGCATTGGATGCGTTGCCGCAGCGATATGCCCAGGCGTTACAGCTTCGGTGGAATCAATGGCTGCAGAAACGATACGATTCTGAGGCGACGTTGGAAGAGGCCTGGCATGTGATTCGGGAACCGTTAGGACCGAACTTATTGCATAACGGGGCCTTTACCGCCGGGTTTCGGTACTGGCGACAGGAACAGCATGATGGGGCGTATGCCCGGTTTACCGTCCAGGAAGACCCGATTTTGGGGCGGCCGGCTTGCCGGATCGAGGTGACACAACCTGGCTCAGAGAACTGGCACGTCCAGTTGAACTATCCGGATCTGCGTGTGCAAGCCAACCAGGTTTATACCTTGGTCTTTCGAGCCCGGGCGGAACAGCAGGGGGTGCCGCTGGATGTTTCGATCATGCAGGATCATAGTCCGTGGGGTTCCCTGGGGTTTTCCCGGCACATCGAGTTGGGGACAGAATGGAATGTCTACTCGAATGTTTTTCTCCTTTCCCGGTCGGATACGGATGCTCAGGTCAATTTTGGTGGCTTTGGCACGAGGAAAGTAGCCGTTTGGCTGGCGGATGTTGCCTTGTATCGAGGCGGCACCTTAGGGGCCTTACCGGAAGGAGCTTCGTTGCGGGAAGGGACCGTGCCGATTCTTTCCCGATCGAGAGAAGGATTTTTTGGAACCCGAGAGGCTCAAGTGGATTGGATCCGATTTCTGACCGACCTTGAGAGAGAGTATTACGAGGAGATGGTTCGATTGCTTCGGGAGGATTTAGATTACCAAGGTCTCATTTGGGGAACCATTACGGCCAATGCACCGCTGTCGGTTTTGAGCATGATGGACGTCATCGACACGCATGCTTACTGGCAACATCCGGTGTTTCCAGAACAACCATGGGACCCAGAGAATTGGTATGTTCGGAACCTGTCGATGCTCAACACGTTGGGGGAAGACAACATGATTCCGCGGATAGCTCGGGTACGAGTCTTTGGCAAGCCATTTACGCTTTCGGAATATCAACATCCTAGTCCCAACGAATATGGAGCCGAAGGGCCTTTGTTGATCGCGGCATATGGAGCCTTACAGGACTGGGATGGGATCTGGTTCTTCGATTATGGTCCGGGGCAGGATTCGGTTCCGATGGGGCAAATTCGAGGTTTCTTTGACATGGCCCAGCATCCGACGAAGATGGCGAATTTGTTTGTTGCGGCCAATTTGTTCCGGCGCGGGGATGTTCGGCCGGCCCGGCAACGATTTGTAGCGCCTTACTCGGTGCAAACCGAAGCAGAATGGATTGCTCGATATTCCAGCTCATGGCGTGTGACCGATCCGAGTCGCACGGGAATTCCTACCCGGCTTCCGTTTCAGAGTCAGGTTGGCTTGAAGCTAGTGGATACGACGGCTGCCATACCGCAGTTTCCAGAGCCGTCTTCGAAGCGGGTGGAGTCCGATACAAAAGAATTGGTGTGGGATCTTCAGACCCCTGGTCGAGGGTATTTGGTGGTGAATACTCCGAGGACGAAAGGGGTGGTCGGTTTTGTTCGGAATCGAACTTTCCAAATCGGCGGCATGGAACTGCGGTTTGGAACGAATCGACTGGATTGGGCTTCGGCTTTTCTGACCGCTTCGGGAACGAATCCGCTCTGGCAAGGTGGATCGGCGGTATTTGTCGTTTGTGGACTATGCCAGAATACCGGCTGGGTTTGGAAAGATGCTTCCCATACTTCGTTGGGACGGAACTGGGGGACGGCGCCGACGTTGGTAGAGATTGTTCCGGTGGATGTGATCCTGCCGGTGCCTCCGGAGGCGGTTCGTGCCTGGACCTTAAACGAGCGGGGGCAACGGGATCATCCTGTGCCGATCCGGGAACAGAACGGGCGGGCTTGGATCCGGCTAGGTGTGGATGGGTGTTCGTTATGGTATGAATTGGAGATTCGGCCTCCCCAATCTTACAGCGATTGGCAGAGGCGGTTTTTTCGCCCTGCCGAACTAGACAATCCCCAAATCAGCGGCCCGGACGCCTGTGTGTCTGAAGATGGGCTTCCGAACGCGGTGCATTACGCCTTGGGATGGGAACCTTACAGCCCTATTCCACCGGACCGGCTGCCCCGGCCCTGCTGGGTGCAGACGGATGGACAGCTCCACTTTGGTGTCTCGTTATTTTTCCCTGCTGGACTCCCTCCGATGGATTGGCAAGTTCGGTTTTCGCAAGATCTTAGCCTGTGGGAACCGACCGGATCGAATTGGCTGTCGACCCCGCTTTCTCAATCAGATGCAGGCCATTGGAGTGCGATTTGTGATCCTAGACCGTTTTCTGTGATCCCTCATCTCTTCCTCCAAACCCGCCTTCGATGGGAGTAATGTCTGAATCGGTCGCCAGGAGGATTAGGCAAAGAGACTTGCCCTCCCATGCATCTTATGGCCATGATGAGCCTTTGGCGGGAGAGTTCGCCTTTCTTGAAGCGCTGAAGAGGGGGCAAAGACAATGAAGGCAAAACAACTTTTCGGAAATCTAGGTCTTGTGGTGTTAGGGATTTTGGGGATGGGGGTTGGTTTCCCCGCATTTGCCGGATCTACTTCGTGGAAGTTGCCCTTGACGGAAGGATGGAAGGCGAAACCGGTTTCGGAGAAGGGGGTTCTGGCAGAACGGTTCTATCGATTGGATTTTTCAGACGCTAGCTGGGAATCTACGACGATTCCGAAGAGCCGCGCTCCGTTTCGAACCCGTTATATCTTCTATCGTCTCTGGTTTGTCGTGCCTGCGGCATGGCAAGGGCAGCCGGTACGGTTGCATATCGGGGGAGCCGATGACAATGCGGTGGTCTATCTAAACGGCCAGAAGCTGGGTGAACATAAAGGCTGGGAAGAGGCCTTTGAGTTTGATGTAACCCAAAAGCTCCGTTACGGGGCTCGAAATCTCCTGGCCGTTTTGTGTGACAATGCAGGTGGGGGATATGGTGGGCTATGGCGGACGGTCTATCTGTATCTCCCGGTTCAGCTGCAAAAGATCCAGGAGGCCCAGCGGGCTGAGCTACGAAAAAAATTAAAAGCGCTGGTTGGGAAATATCGAATTATTTACGAGACCTATCGGAGCAATAATTGGGAGCTCTTTTCAATCAATCCGGATGGATCCGATCCGGTGAATCTGACGCAAACCCCAAATTGTAACGAGCTCTATCCTCATGTCTCTCCGGATGGGACCAAGGTTTGTTTCGTCGTTGATGAAGTCGAGAACGGACGGAAGATCCGGAATGTGTATTACATGAACATCGACGGGACCGGGCGGGTTAAGGTCGCTGAAAATGCTCGTCAACCTTGTTGGAGCCCGGATGGGACGAAGATCGCCTTTTTGAAAGGGGAATATGAAAAATTTACCTACCTAGATTATGCCTCAAAGGGTTTGTATTTCTATGACTTGAAGACCGGGAAAATTACCCCTCATCCCAACCCCAAGCTTTACCATCTCTACAACATCTGCTGGTCGCCGGATGGCCGATGGTTTACCTCGACCGTTCATGGCGGCATGGGCTTTTCCCATGCCATCTTGCTCTTTCCGGCGTGGGGCAAGGATCGTGTGATCAATCTGGGAATCCATGGTTGTCGGCCAGATTTCAGTCCAGATGGGAACTGGATTGCCTGGGGCCGGAGCGACTGGGACTTGTATGCCGCGCAGGTCGATTGGTCGGTCCCGACACCCCATCTCATTCACATACGGCCCTTGGCCCATAGTGATTCGCCGATGAAGATTTACCATGTAGACTGGTCGCCGGACGGCCGGTTTTATGCGTTCAGCCGAGGTCCGAAAAAGAAGGCCCTTGGGTTTGCGCCGGAGATGGTCGGGATCAAGGCCCGCGGATGGAACATCTGTGTAGGGGATGCCACAAAGACGAACGTGTGGGTGCAGATTACCTTTGACGGAAACTGCAACAAAGAACCAGATTGGTATATCCTGCCCAGGCAGCACTAAGGTTCATCCGAAAAATCGGTTAAGCCGTTAGAGGGGAAGGCTTTTGAGGAAAGAAGGCATCAGATTGAGGACATGATCGCAGCGGATGGAGAGAATAGTGGAAAAGAATTTTTGCAGCGGCTTGGGACAAGCCACCCTACCGGTCCACGGGGCTTTGAAAAAGAATAGAAAAGTAGAACCTGTTGTTCTCAATGCGCCGGTTCCTCATTTTCCGGTAGGGCGCGCTGTCCTCAGCGCCCCGAGACAAGAAAATAAGACGATGCTTTTTTGAACGAGTTCTAAACGTTGAAATGCAAAAGAAGGAAAAACCCTTCTACATTGAGGGTAATAGCCTATGAAGCGGACGGTTTGGATCTTCTGGACATTAGCCTTTGGGTTTGCCCTGGGGGCCTTCTGGTTGGTCGGGTGCAAGAAGGTGGAGCAAGGCCAAAGTGCCGCTTCTCCGAAAAAGGGGCCCAAGATTATTCGGACCAAGCTCGGCGTGGAGATGGTAGTGATTCCCGGCGGGTGGTTTGAGATGGGAAGCCGGGATGGAAATCCCGACGAACAGCCGGTCCATCGAGTCTGGGTGGATGGGTTTTTGATGGATCGGTTTGAGGTTACCCAAGCGTTGTATGAACGACTGATGACCGCCAACCCATCCCACTTTAAAGGGACCAACCGTCCGGTGGAACAAATCAGTTGGGCGAATGCCGCCCTCTTCTGCAACATGCGTTCCCGCGCAGAAGGACTGGAGCCCTGTTACGACGAAGAGACCGGAGAATGTAACTACAATGCCAACGGCTATCGGCTTCCAACGGAGGCCGAATGGGAATATGCCTGTCGAGCCGGGACCACGACCCGCTACTTTTTCGGGCAGGATCCTCGGCAGCTCAAACTTTATGCCTGGTATGCCGATAATTCGGAGAAACGCACCC
>CAZBKV010000097.1:0-5603 GCA_964492575.1 uncultured Verrucomicrobiota bacterium
ATTTGTGATCGGGATGGTCGTCCGGTGGGGATCCGTTTGGTTCTGCATCCGATTCGGGAACCTCATGAAACAGCCGTAGAGAAGGAGGACCTCTTGTCGGGCAAGCCTGCCTCAGAAGGTGTGAGTTGGAGGGAATGGCGGGATCTGCTGTTGGACCTGTTGGACGCCGGAATGCGGGAGATCGATTTGGAGTCGGGTCGAATTGAGTGGGACAGTAAATGGTTGGCCATGTTTGATCTGGATCCGGAGGAATTAGCAACGGATCCGGAAGTGTGGAAACTGCGGGTGTTGGAGGAAGATCGGGAGGCGGTCACCGAGAAAATGGAGAAAATCTATCACGAGGGCTGGGAAGGAGTCTTGCACTATCGAATTGTTCGGATGGATGGTGAGATTCGGAGGGTGGAGGAACATATTCGGCAAATTCGGGGGCCGGACGGAAGGCCACGCTATGTCCTGTGTGTGGCTCGGTTTCTTCCGGAAGAAGAAAAAGAAGAGGAGCCACCTTCCCCGTCAGCAGCGAAACTCCTTGCTTCTCGGGCTTGGCATCAGGTGTTGGACATTGTGAGCACTGATGTAGAGGCGCCGATTTGGATCCAGGATGAGGAGGGGCGGTTGGTCTTTGCCAATGAACCGTGGGGGGCGTTGATCGGCCGATCGGTAGGGGAGTTGTTGGGCAAAAGACCGATGGAATGGTCCGAAGCCGCAGGCCAATTGTTTACCCAATGGATGGAGAAAGCACGGTCCGGCCCTGGGCCGCATTCGGTGTTTGGAGAGCTTCAGACAGATGGACGAAAGTTGAAGCTCTCTTGTTTGATCTGGGGAATCCAAGAAGAGGAGGGGCAGTTTGTCGGTTTGGTCGGGCGAGTTGTAGCGGTGGCAGGGGAGGAGACAGATCAATCAGAGGCAAGCCGGTCCAGCTCCTCGGCTTCCGCATCGGGTGCAACCAAACCTTCCGCTTCCCAAGCGGCGAAGGATGAACGGGCTAACCGAAAAAGATCGAGGGCTTCTTCGGAAAAGTCAGCGTGGAGACAGACGGCTCCGAAGAGGGGTGGATCTGTTCAGGACAAATCGGCTAAGGCCAAGGAGGATCATGCAAAACCTTCTTCTAGGGAGACGAAGCCATCGAAAGAGCCAAAGACAGATCAAATTCCGGACAAATCGGCAAGTTCCTCTGCTCGGGAGGCAGAATCGATAGGATGGGATTTGGCAGAGGCGGCGGAATTATTAGGGATTTCTCAGGACGAATTACAGAAGCGGGTGGCGGAGTTTGTGCAGCGGGCCCCTCGGTTATTGGCTCGGATTGAACAGACGGTGCAGAGTGGGTTGGCTGAAGAGTTATGGACCGCGGCGGGAGAATTGGCCGATTTGGCCGGGGGAATCGAAGCGGAGGAGTTGCGGCGGTTGGCTCGAACTGTAAGACTGGCGGTGGAACGTGAAGAGGGGGATATTACGGCGTTGGCGGCGGAGTTAATTCGAGCCGGTCGGGCGTGGGTCCAATTCTTAAAACATCGGCTTCCATAGGGGAAAAGCTTCGAGGAAGAAGCCACAACCAAGAAAGGAAAAGTTATGTTTGCCGGGATTGTCGAGGAAGCAGGACGAGTTATGCATGTAGAAAAGCGGCCGGAAGCCATTCGGCTGGCGGTCGAGGCGCGGAAATGCGCAGAGAAGGTTCGAATTGGAGATAGCCTGGCTGTGAACGGGTGCTGTCTGACGATAGTAGGAATAAATCCGCATGCGAATGGAACGAGTATCCTGGAGTTTGACTTATTAGAGGAGACGTGGCGGCGGACGAATCTGCAGTTCGCCCAGCCGGGCACGTTGGTGAATTTGGAACGGCCGCTGCGGCCGGATGCGTTTGTCGGGGGGCATTTTGTGACGGGGCATGTGGATGGACTGGGGACGATCCGGCGCTGGGAACGGCTAGGCCAGGACTGGGTGCTGGATGTAGAGTTGCCACCGGAGGTTCAGAAGTATGCCATCTTTAAAGGATCCGTTGCCATCGACGGCATCAGTTTGACGATTGCCGAGGTGCATGAGAATTGGGTGCGAATTTGGATTATCCCTCATACGTATGAAGTGACCAATCTGCGGGAGCGAAAGGTTGGGGATCAGGTGAATGTAGAGGCGGATTTGATCGGGAAATATGTAGAGAGATTTTTGAGTCAAATGGAGATTCCTGGTCGATGAAGAAGCGGATTCCGGGTGGGGCGTTTTTGGTGTTTGAAGGGATTGATGGAGCTGGCAAGAGCACACAGGTCCAGCTGGCGGCAGAGGCCCTGGAACGGCGTGGGTTGGAGGTGGTGGTGACGCGTGAGCCGACCGATGGGCCGTGGGGGCGGTTGTTGCGGGATTCGGCACGGGGAAGACGGCTTTCGCCGGAGGAGGAATTACGGGCCTTTTTGGAAGACCGGCGGGAACATGTGGAAAAGTTGATCCGACCGGCGTTGGCGGAGGGGAAGGTAGTGATCTCCGACCGCTATTACCTTTCTACAGTGGCGTACCAGGGAGCTCGCGGATATGACCCGGAAGAATTGTTGGCATTAAATGAGGCCTTTGCTCCTCCGCCGGACCTGGCGGTGGTTCTAGATTTGATTCCTGAGCTTGGCATAGAGCGGATTCAACAACGGGGGAGTCGGACAAGTTTTGAAGATTTAGAGAGCTTGGAACGCTGTCGAGAGATTTATCGGCAAATTGAACGATCGTGGATTCTCCGAATGGATGGTACAAGACGGCCGGAGGAGATTCGAGACGAGGTCCTATTTATACTAGGGCGCCGGTTGTTAGAACGGTGGGCCGCAGACCCAACCCTCAGTGCACAGGACCGATTAAAGGCTGCGGTGGAGTTTCATGGAGGGGATTGGAGATAAACCTTTTGCCGGAGGGTGGGTCGGAAACATTTGGAGGATGAGGTAGGGCTTGAGTTCGATTGGATCTGAGGCTACAGAGGAAAAACCTAAAACAGGAGAGAGATTTGAAAGGAGGAGAATTTGTAGCGCGATGAATCGACCGAGGCAGGGAAGGAATTGAGGGGTGCATGCGGTTTTTGATGTTGAATTGGAGGGATCCGAAGAACCCTGAGGCCGGTGGAGCTGAACGGGTGAGCGAAGGATATTGGCGGGGGTTGCTGGAACGGGGCCATGAGGTTTGGTGGTTTGCCTTTTTCTTTCCTGGGGCTCCGGCAGAGGAAAATTTGGATGGATTGCGGATTGTTCGTAGAGGAGGGAAAGGGACGGCAATCTGGGCAGCTTGGAAGTGGGTTCGGCGTCAGCCGAAGTTCGATCTGGTGGTGGACCAGCATCATGGGCTTCCTTGGTATGCCCCTTGGTGGTGTAGAACCCATTGTTTGGCCTATATCCACGAGGTGTTAGGGCCGATTTGGTACTCGTTCTATCGCGGCTGGACGGCTCGGTTCGGAGAATGGCAAGAACGGTTCCATATCCGGCTCTATCGTCGGGTACCCTTTTGGACCTCGGCAGGGTCGACGGCGCGGATGTTGCGGGAGTTAGGGGTGCGCACGATCATACGGATTCCGTATGGAGTGGATACCGAAGCCCTCCCTACGCTGCCCCCTAAGCCGTTGGGGTTACCGTTACGTTTGGCGGTCGTTTCACGCTTGGCTCCAAATAAACGCGTCGATCATGCACTTCATGTGGTGCGTATTTTGTTGGATCGAAATGTACCGGTCCAAATGGTCGTAGTAGGGAGTGGAGTGGATGAACAAAAGCTCCATGGGCTGGCTCGGGAGTTAGAACTAGGATCGGCTGTGGAGTTTACCGGTCGAGTTTCAGAGCAACAAAAACTGCAAATTTTACAAAAGGCTCATTTTCTGATTCACACCTCCTTACGAGAAGGGTGGGGACTTAATGTGATTGAGGCAAATGCGATGGGGACTCCGGCTGTGGTCTATCCGGCGCCAGGACTAACCGAATCTACTTTGCACGATCGGACTGGGATCGTTGTGGATCGGGAGAGCCCGCAGGCCATAGCGGATGCGTTGCAGGAGATCCTTCCAGATCCGGTTCGGTACGAGCGATATCGTCAGGCAGCATGGGAACGAGCGAAAAAATTTCATTGGAGCCGTATCCTGCCGGTAGCCTGTGATTGGCTGGAGAAGGTAGCCTCCGGAAAGGTGATCCAGCCCAAAGAATTTGAATGGTTTCGGAAAGAGACGGAGCCGACGCCTCTTTTTGTTTCTTCTTGCTAAAGGTCTTTGAGCTTTTGCCATTTGGGAAAAGTCCTTGATATTAAGGAGAGAAGGTGGATGAAAGATCGTTGGAAAAACTCTTTGGTTGGTGAGGAAACATCGATGTCGGCACCATCAGAACAATCTTCATTGCTCTTTGAGCCCGTACGGGAGACAGAGTCGATCCTGGAGGCTTTGCTTCGGTCTTATGACCGGTTGGGGGCAATCAACCATGTGGAAGGGAAAAATCTCCCTTCCAAGCGTGCGATTGCGCTGATTACCCAGGACCTGTTGCGGCTGTTGTTCCCTGGGTTTTTTGATGAGCGAGTGGTGCGCTGTTCCGAGTTGCGTGCCCAGACGGCCACGTTGTTAGAGTCGGTCCAAGCTCGCCTGGAGGACGAAGTGCGGAAAAGCCTGGAATATGATCCCCCTGAAGCGGTCCGAAAAGATCAGATTCCAAAGCTAGCCCGCCAAATTACATTGGAATTCCTTGCGGAGATGGTGGAGGTGCGGGAGCTGTTGCGGACCGATGTAGAAGCGGCTTATAACGGGGATCCGGCCGCGATGTGTCAGGACGAAGTGATCGTGGCCTATCCATGTGTCGAAGCAATTACCGTCCAGCGACTGGCCCATCGATTATATAAGAAGGGGGTGGCGTTGATTCCACGGATCATGACCGAATGGGCACACGGCCGGACGGGAATGGATTTACATCCAGGGGCGGAGATTGGGGCTTACTTCTTTATCGATCATGGAACCGGAACCGTCATCGGCGAAACTTCCAAAATCGGAAACCACGTACGAATGTATCAAGGGGTCGGTCTGGTGGCCCGCTCATTATCCGATGCCCATGCCTTGCGAGGAAAAAAACGGCATCCAACGATTGAGGATCGGGTCACCATCTATTCCGGGGCTACGATTATGGGAGGAGATACAGTGGTAGGAGAAGGAAGTACCATTGGGGCGAATGTGTTTTTAACGCACAGTGTTCCCCCAAATTCTTTGGTGATTAACGAAAATCTCCAAGTAAAGGTGTTGGACAAGAGCGAGTATCGAAAAAGGGATTTAATCCCCAAACAAGGAAACAGTTTTCGTCTTGTCGAGAAAAGGAAGGAAGGGCAAGTTGGCAAGTGGCATGCCAGAACGGATCTTTTCTACGCTCAACAAACCGGATGTTTCGCTGGAACAATCCCTGCGACCGAGGGGGTTTGATGAGTTTGTAGGACAGACTCGAGTGAAAGAGCGGCTTCAGATTGCTGTCAAAGCGGCACGCCAACGAGGGGAGTGTTTGGATCATCTTTTACTGAGCGGTCCACCGGGGTTAGGCAAGACAACGTTAGCATACATCATTGCTCATGAGATGGAGAGCCGAATTACGGTTACAAGTGGACCGGCAATTGAGCGAGCAGGGGATTTGGCC
>CAZBKV010000097.1:5613-7972 GCA_964492575.1 uncultured Verrucomicrobiota bacterium
ATCTGGAGGAGGGGGATGTCCTTTTTATCGATGAAATCCATCGGCTCAATCGAACGATCGAGGAATATCTTTATCCGGCGATGGAAGATTTCCGGCTTGATATCATTATCGATCAGGGGGCGGCGGCGCGAACGGTCCGATTGAACCTTCCCCGCTTTACCTTAATTGGTGCCACCACACGCCAGGGGCTCCTTAGCCCACCCCTCCGAACACGGTTCCCATTGCAGGAACGCCTCGATTACTACCGCCCGGAAGAGCTGCAACTTATCGTCACGCGGTCGGCTAGACGGTTGCAAGTAGAGATCGACCCAGAAGGGGCCATGGAGATTGCCCGGCGGAGTCGGGGGACCCCGCGGATCGCCAACAACCTCCTTCGTCGGGTGCGAGACTACGCCCAGGTCCGCGCCGAGGGCCGGATCAACCGACAAATCGCTTGTGAGGCCTTACAGCTGTTAGAGATTGATGCAGATGGGTTGGACGAGATGGATTTGCGGATTCTGGAGACCATTGTCCGAAAATTTGGAGGGGGCCCGGTAGGGCTCCATTCCTTATCCGTCGCGGTGGGAGAAGAGCCGGACACCATCGAAGAGGTCTACGAACCTTACTTGATTATGCAGGGCTACGTGCAACGGACCCCGCAGGGGCGGGTGGCTACGAATTTGACTTATCGGAAGCTGGGGATGCAGCCCTACGCAGGACAACAACAACTATTGTTCTGAAAAGCAAGAAAAGGAACGGCAAAAGGTAGAGTGTGCTGTCCTCAGCGCGCCGGAAGATGAAACAAACGATTTGCGACGGGGGTAGGGACAGGCTGCCCTACCTTTTTCTTGTCCCTTTGGGGGGAGAAATTTGACAGATGCCGGAAGCGAAAAATTTAAGTTGACGGGTAGAGGGGGAAAAGGGAGGATAGAATTACTATGCGTAGCCATTTCAGAAAAAGCGTGACGCAGTGGATTGGGACAGGTTTGGTTGTGTGTGGGTTGTTAGTGGTTGGTTGTTCTCAAAAACAGGAATCAACCGCCGCTTCCTCTCAGCAGCAGACCGTAACCCAGCAACCGCCTTCTCGCGTTACTTCCACGCAAGCTACGCAAGGTGCTCAAGGGGCGAAGTCGACAAATGTGGCCCAGACAGAGTTACGATCGCCTCGACCCTATCCGTTGGCAGAAGGGACCGTAGCTTCGGTGGATACGACGAACAAGATTGTGACGGTCAAGTATAAGAATGGGAATGAGTATCAGATTCATGTGACTTCCCAGACCAAGATTACCCGTGGGGGACAGCCCATCTCGTTGGACCAGATTCGTCCAGGAGAGATAATTGCGGGGCGGGTTCAAAAGACCAGCAAAGGGACCATTGAGGCACTTTCCTTGCGAATCGGTCCAAAATCTGCTGGAACTTCGTCCCAAAAGGGGGCGGGACAGACAAATTCGCCCAGTGGGAAGGAAAATTGAGTAGTTTGCGTTTGCAAAAAGGGGAAAAGTGGGGGGATAATTTCCATTGACAGGAGGAATTGAAGCGTTAAACTGTTGAGATAGTTTAGGACCGGACGAGGAGGAACAATGAAAAACTATCAACGTGCTTTCATAGGGATTTTTGTGAGTTCAGCGTTGTTTTTCTCGCTGAACGCGGTAGCGGCTACCGGTAAAGCCAGGGTCCAATCGATTCGTGCGGGTACCGCTCAGTATTCGCTAGATGGACAGACTTGGACCACGGCGCAGGTAGGAACTGTTCTACAGCCGGGGGCGATCGTGAAAACTGATGAAGCGGGGACGGTCGATTTGTATCTGGGAAAGAACGGTCCCTTGGTTCGTCTCACACCAAAGACCACTTTGAAGATTGTCCGTTTGGAGATCACGGAAGGAGCAGGAGAGACGATTGTAACGACCGAATTGGAATTGGTCCAAGGGAAGATTCACGCCATTGTGCGGAAGCTGAGTGCGGCTTCAAAATTCGAAGTGAAAACCCCGATCGATCTGTGCGGGGTTCGACTCGGACGAGTCGGCATTACGGATCGAGGCCAATTGATGGTCCTGCGGGGGCATGGTTATGTGTTATATACTGCTCCCGGCAAAGAACAGCCTAAGCGATTTGAGGTTCCAGCGGGTTATATGTTTGAGCCGACATTGAATAACAATGCCGGGGGTGTGATCCCGCTGAAGCCTAGTTTAGTTCATGAGTTGCGTTATCAAACGGCCCAGCTTTACGGAATGCTTCCGCCAGAAGAGCGGATTATCGTTTGGAGGCCTACGCCGATTTGGAACGTTCCTTCTCGACCATTCGTCTCGCCGGGTGGAGAAGTCGGATCTGGACCGGCCTGGGTGTTGCCACCGGTTTTGAATCCAACTAGCCCGGTGAGTGT
>CAZBKV010000098.1:0-7955 GCA_964492575.1 uncultured Verrucomicrobiota bacterium
TAGGCAGTGCTCAAAACGTTGCTAAGAGAACAGTGGTTTTCAAAGATTCCCCTCTTTTATCCCCATGTTGCGGTGTGGTTATGCCTTTAATGCGAACGTTTTCTCTTCTAAAAGCCTACCCTTCCAACGACCCGGTCGATTTTCCGGATGAGCTTTTGCGACAAGGTAGCCGACCCTCCTCTTGGCGCTCCGTCTGCTGCTGTCACTACGCTCCTTAGAGCGTGGAAGAGTGGAAGAGAATCTCTTCTCTTTTGCTCTCTCCGGATCCCCCGGCCAGGCTCTAGGAAGCCTTTCGCTTTAAGGGGTGTATGCGTTCATTTTTCGGCTCGACGCGAGAATTCCAATTTGCTTAAGTGACGCTTGTTATGCCTATTGGAAGAAATCATGGAATGCGGAAGGGTCTCGGAGTGATGGGAATCTTTTGTCTGATCAACGGAATCGGTGCCTCCCTTCCTCCAACCCCAATGCCTTCGGATCTGGCCCACCAGCCAGGGATCATTAAACAGGAGTTCCTCTTCTTAAAGGCCCCGTTTCGGGAATGTCACGCCTCTACGATTGCCGAGGGGACGCGGGGGCTGGTGGCCGCATGGTTTGGCGGAAAGGAGGAAGGAGATCGAAGCGTAGGCATCTGGGTCTCTCGGTATGAACAAGGTCATTGGACTCCGCCGGAACGGGTAGCAATTGGATGGGGACCGGATGGTCGTCGACTTCCCTGTTGGAACCCGGTCCTGTTTCAGGTGCCGAACGGCCCCCTCCTTTTGTTCTACAAAGTGGGACCCCGTCCATCGAGCTGGTGGGGAATGGTCAAACGATCTTGGGATGGCGGCCGAACGTGGTCCCGTGCTCAGGCCTTGCCGAAAGGGATTCTGGGGCCGATCAAGAACAAACCGATCCTCCTTTCGGACGGAAGGCTCTTATGCGGGAGCAGCACCGAGCATGCCGGTTGGCGGGTTCACATTGAATGGACCTGTGATTTAGGGCGCGTTTGGGTTCGAACCCAGCCGCTGAATGATCCCCATCAGATCGCTGCGATTCAGCCGACGTTTTTGGTTTTGGATACCAAGGGACACATTCGAGCCTTGGGGCGAACTCGTCAGCACCGTATCTTTGTAATGGATTCTCCCAATGGAGGAATCACGTGGAGCCCGATGCGTCTTTCCGCCTTACCGAATCCCAACTCTGGGATTGATGCCGTGACTTTAGCTGACGGCCGTCATTTGCTGGTTTATAATCATACCACCCAGGGTCGCACTCCTTTGAATGTCGCCGTTTCGGAAGATGGAGAGCATTGGTTTGCGGCCCTTACATTGGAGAACCGTCCTGGAGAGTACTCTTACCCGGCGGTAATTCAAACTGCGGACGGATTGGTTCATGTTACCTACACCTGGCGAAGAATTCGAATCGCTCATGTGGTTCTTGATCCTCAACGATTTCATTTACGGCCCATCCAAGAAGGTCGCTGGCCCAGCCTAAAGGACAAAGTTCCGAAGGGAGGGAATCGATAAGACGGTTCTATTTCCGATCGGTTTGGAAAAAGAAGAGGTCTAGAAAAAAATCGGGAGAGAAACCATGCCGGGTCATCTGCAGCGATTCAGCCTTTGGGATCTGGGAGTCCTTCTGGTTTATCTGCTTTTTACCGTGGCGTTAGGGGTATGGGTAGGACGACGGAGTCGGGATCCAGATCGATTTATGGCTGCAGGCCGACGGGTTCCGAGCTGGGCGGTAGGGATGTCCATCTTCGGGACGTTTCTTAGCAGCATCACTTTTATTGCCTTACCGGGAAAGGCCTATGCATCGGGCTGGGTCGCTTTTACTTTTAGTCTTTCCATTCCTGTGGCGGCATGGGTGGCGACTCGCTGGTTTGTGCCTTTTTACCGCCACCAAGGTCATATCTCCGCTTATACTCACTTAGAAGCACGGTTTGGTCCTTGGGCACGGACCTATGCCGTGATCTGTTTCCTTTTTACTCAATTGTTTCGGATTGGGACGATCCTTTATTTAGTCGCCTTAGCGGTTCAGCCGTTGTTGGGATGGCCGATATGGAGTTTAATCCTACTGGTCTCCGGAGCCGTATTGGTTTATGCGGTGTTGGGCGGGATGGAATCGGTCATTTGGACGGACGTAATGCAGAGTTTTGTTTTAATTGGGGGTGCGCTTCTTTGTGCCGGCATATTGACCTTTGGATTTCCAGGGGGAGTGACGGATTTGATCCAGCTTGCTGCAAAGGATGGGAAATGGACGCTGGGGTCTTTTGCTTTGGATTTTCGTCATGAGACGTTTCTTGTCGTGTTACTTTATGGGATTTTTATTAATCTCCAAAACTTCGGGGTGGATCAAAACTACGTCCAGCGCTATCATACAGCCGCTACGCTTCGACAGGCTCAGTCCAGTGTATGGATCGGCGGGCTTCTTTATCTTCCGATCTCTGCATTTTTCTTATTTATCGGAACCGCCTTATATGTCTGGTTTCATCACCATCCTGATTTTATGGCATTTGCTCCTCAATTTGACGCAAAACCGGATAAGGCGTTCCCTTACTTTATTGCCACGGCACTGCCGAACGGCGTGGCCGGGTTATTGGTCGCCGCGATTTTGGCAGCGGCGCAATCGACGATTTCCAGCTCTGTCAATTCCTGTGCGACACTCTTTTTCTGTGACATCTGGCCCGGGGATCGAAAGATCGCCGGCTCAGAACGATTTCAACTCCGAATCCTACGAGGGGCGACCGTAGTGGTAGCTGTGATGGGAACGGGAATTGCCTTTTGGATGACCCGCGCCCAAAAGGCCCTGGATGTATGGTGGACCGGAGCCAGTATCTTGAGCGGTGGCGTGTTAGGACTCTTTTTGACAGGTCTATTGATGCGGCGGGTTCGATCGCAAGTGGCTGCAATTGGGGTCATCGTTGGGGTAGGGCTGATTGGTTGGATTGCCTTATCGGCTACGGATCTTTGGCCTTCGAAATGGGCTCATTGGCGTGCCCCGTTTCATTCCTATTTGGCAATCGTCATTGGGACTCTGGCGATCCTGATGGTTAGCACTCTGGGGGCTCGATTCCCATCTTCCAATTCTCCGCCTTCTTCATCGAAGGATTGATTGTGGAGCAACCCAATACTCCAAAGCAGAGAAATTTTCGGTAGGGTGCGATGTCCTAAGCGCGCTAAAAGATAAAAACGAAAATTTTTAGCGGCGGTTTGAGGACAAACCGCCCTACCTGCCGAAGGGTGTACGGAAGGTCATTTGTGGTAGGGCACACTGTCTCAACGCGCTGAGGGGTAAAAGGAGATGATTTTATGCGGCGGTCTGGGGACAGGCCGCTCTATTTACTGTTGAAAAAAATCCCGGCGTAGGGAAACCGCGCCGGGAGAGGATTTTATAGAAATCCTAAGGGGTTAAAGCCTATCAGTCATAAAACGGATCCCATATACCTGGATCTGTCCAAACACTGGCTTGTGCATTCGGCACATAGTCTGGATTGACCTTGGGATATTTCCCTCCGACAGATTGGATCCAGGTATCCAGTTTCTTTAGCAGGTGATGGACCACCTCAGGATAGAAATTGACCAAGTTATGCTTTTCGCTGAGGTCGGTCGCCAGGTTATATAGTTCGATCTTGCCAGTTTCATAGTGTCGGATGAGTTTCCAATCTCCATCTCGAATGACGCTGTAGGGGGCCACTCGGCGTCCTCCCCAATAATGGGGGAAATGCCAATAAAGGGCTCGTGGCGGGATCTGACCGGTACGAGTCAAAAGCGGCAGGATATTGACTCCGTCAATCACACGATCTTGCGGTAATCGAGCTCCTACCATCGCACAGATCGTCGGGACCAAATCCACATGATTGATCGGGGTATCGCACACCGTGCCAGCCGGAATATGTCCTGGCCAGCAGAAGATAAACGGCACCCGGAGTCCTCCTTCATATGGATATCCCTTTCCACGGCGCAGCGGGGTCAGGTCTGTGATAGGAAAACGTGCCCCTGGACAACGAATATGGCTCGCTCCTCCATTATCCGAGGTGAAGATATAGATTGTATTCTCTGCTAATCCTAATTCGTCCAATGTGGCCAGGATTCGCCCTACGGCTTGATCTACACTTTCCACCATCGTGGCATATGCGGGGCAGCGCTGGCCGGTCGTCTTCGGCTTGGCTTGATATTTCGCCAACAGAGACTTCTTGGGCATGATCGGTGCATGGACTGCGTAATGGGCTAAGTACAAAAAGAACGGACGATCTTTGTATTTGCGGATGAATTGGATCGCTTCATCGGCTTCTCGGTCCGTTAAATATTCTCCTGCCTTCCGTGAGCGGAACGAAGTACGCGGGATAACCAGTTTGTTCGGATAGGGATCATAGTAGGTGCCAGGAGAACCGTATCGGGTCCCACCGATGTTGAAATCGAATCCTTGCGTCGTCGGCAGCCAGCTTTCTTTTCCCCAACCGGTGCCTCCAAGATGCCATTTCCCAATATGACAGGTTACGTAGCCCAGGGATTTAAGAATCTCTGCAAGGGTAATCTCCGAATGAGGAAGGAAAGCCCCATTGATCGGGGTCATGAGCTTCCGGTGGCTGGACTTGACATAACCTGGAAGAAAATGCCCTAGCTGTTCGGCCTTCCGTTCGTTTTGCCCTTGATGAATCCAATCTGTAACGCCGATCCGAGCCGGGTGCCGACCGGTCAGAATCGCGGCGCGAGACGGTGAGCAAACAGCACAAGCTGCGTAGCCTTGGGTAAATCGCATCCCTTGGCGGGCTAATCGATCGATATTGGGGGTCTCATGGAATCGACTGCCGAAACAGCCGATGTCGTTCCAGCCCAGGTCATCGACCACTTCCAGGATAATGTTCGGCGGGCGGGAACTCTGTTGAGCGGCATATCCCGCAAACGGTTGGACAAGCCCCCCAGATATGAGAAGGCCACAAACGATAATTGAGAGTCGAGCTGTCTGTTTCATAGGGCTTCCTTCCTGATTTTTCATGCTGCTTTCTCCAGAGGATTGTTTTTTCAAAGCTTTTGGACGTCAACGGAGAAATCATACGATTCAATCCCTACGGATTGGGAAGCCGGAGACGATAAAATTGGATCCCCTCAGGGTTCACTTCCACAGGGCTGGAAACCTCCGACTTTGGCGTCCAGGATCCCAAAACCGAATCTGCTGTCTCTAAAACCGCCGTCGGGTCAGCCCAGTACAACAGCAGTCGACCGTTCTCCTTCATCCAACGCAAGCGCGGTAAGGGTTCCGCTCGAAGCCAGAGATCGAAGCTCATATCCGAAGAGGTAGGATTGGCTTGATGGACTTCCACGGCCAAGAGATTCCAGCCGGCCCGAAGTCGATCGGGGGAAAGGCGATAGGTATGAAAAGTATTTTCGGACCCCGTGGCATGACCGGTATAAGTGGTGTGAGAAATTGGACCGTCAGGCATGTTCTCCCGCAGCAGTTCTTGTCCATTGAGATAGACCACCGCACCGTCATCACAAAGAAGCCCCAACGTCAGGCGGGCAAAAACGGTCGGATCCTTCACCTGAAAGCGATGACGGAAATACACCGTCGCATAGCGGTGTCCCTCAGGGCCTCCGTCTATCACCGTAGCTTCGTCTCCGTCTCCAAATCCCAATTGAGCCGGTCCCTCTGTCCAATCTCCATCGTCATAATCCAGGACCGTCCAATCTCCCTGCGGCTGCTGATCCCCATCCAGATAACACCACCGGCTCCCTGCGGCAATTAAGGTAAGCTGGGATGTGGCTGAGGCCGGGAAGAACAACAACCCTCGTTGACCGGTGACTGCCGCCCCTTCGGCCCCCTGAAGAGTCAACCAGGTCGGCTGCTCCATCGCCTCTGGCGGAGGCTGGATGGGGATCCACATTGCTCCGGCCGGGATCTGTAAGGTCTGGGTCTGCGTCGTTCCATCGGCAAAAGTCCAAAGGAGATGGACCGAAACGGAATGAGCGGTGGGCCGACTCAGCCCCAGGAACGGTTGAAACACCCGGTGGTTTGGATCGATCTGACGCGACCAAACCGCCAGGCCCACGCCCGGATTTTTCTCTGCCTGAGGGATCCAATGGACCAAACGGGAACCATCCTGCGCTGGATCCCAGACCCAATTGTGAGGATGCCACGGATGGGGCTGACTCAAAAAATTGCTTCGGATATCCATCTGATTGGTTCGATAAGTCCAATCATCCCAATTCATCCCCCATACATCCCGAACATTGTAAAGAACCAGGCTATTGGTCACCCGAAGGAATCCACGATAGGACCAATCATAGTTGTCGCCGAATCGAAGCCCCACCACATTCCCCACGACCAGACAATCCTCCGCATATACATCCGGAGACTGTTCCGAGCTGCTCCAGCCACATTCAATCCCCTGCCCGCAGTTGAGGATCACGGTGTGGCGCGTGGTCGTCTTTCGCCCGCCACCGGACCAGGCGAGTCCTTCATGAAAACATCCTTCGATCCAGCAGTTTTCCACAAGAACCGTACCGGACCCTCCGGACCCTGCATCAATCCCGTCATCCTTGGCCCAGCCGATCAAGGTGTTACGAAGGACATGATCTCCTTCGGTGAAATAAATCGCATCGTTGTCTCCATCCACAAATTCCGGAGAATGCTGAGGAAATTCTATCAAGGCACTGTCCAGAATCGTGACCGCTCCTCCATTGTATTGACCGGCTGTGATACAACGCTGAATCAAGGTTCGACGCAAAGTGAGGGATGCATCTTCCCCATGCCCGGCCTGGCCGGCCAGATCCACCAAAACACAATCCGTCAGCTCGGCATGGGCTCCTCCGCCAAGATAGAACAGGGGTTGTTCTTGACGATGGCTGTGGCCCATTTCGGAATGATGCTGAAACCAGTCTGGATCGGCACCGCTCCCGGTGAAAATCGTGGCTTGGCAAAGAACCTCAGCAGAAGAGCCTTGAACCACAAAACCGCCCCAAGGCCGACTCGGATCGGCAGGTACGAACGCAACCGGACTCGTCGGTGTCCCTCGACTCTCCAACTTCCCTTGAATCCAGAAATTCACTCCCGGATCCAACAAAACCACCGTCCCCGCTTCGATAACCAACCTTTGGGTCTCCGACAGGGTTAGATCTTTCCTGACCCGAATCCGTCCGTTGGGTCCCCAGACGGTTTGGGGGCCGGTCACCGTTCCGGGTTCCCAATCGGAGGTTTCTTCAATGTGAATTTGCACTTTTGCCTCCACCGGACCCAAAACCCCGCCGTAGGTCAAAGTTCCCGCCGGCTGGGGAGGAATCACAACAGCCCCTACACCTCGATAAAGCTTACATACCGGCATCCCTTCCGGATGAAGAACCCCATTGGCTCGCACTACCTGGCCCTTCTGATCCCGCATCCATAAGGCCAACGGAAGGACAACACCTGCCGGCCACCGTTGCGGCGCAATCCAATGCGGTTCGGCTCCTTCCCACTCCGCTGCACTGGATGGAATCAGCGGCGGCGGGATCCAGGACGGCAACCCATCTTCCGTACTTCCCCGCTCCGAAGCCCGGATGATGAATCGAATTTGTCCCTCCTGAACCGTCCCTGTCGGCCCTTTCGATTGGAGGTGGAGTTCGTAATAATCCGGCCGCCAAAGAGTCACCCACTTACCGATTGGAATCGATTCTCCGTTCAGGTCGGCCTGGACCTCATACCCAGAGTTGGCAGAGACTCGAAAGCGGGCCTGATCCGTAAGGATCTCCTGATCGTGAATCCCCTCCACCACCACCCCCGTAGGTACAGCAGCAGCCCATGCCACCGAACAAAGCAAAAGAACCGGCCATCCCCATCCTTTTCTCATACCCGGCATTCTACCCCGATCCCTCACCTGCCAAGCAACCTTTCTTCTAAGGATCTAGAGCTTGTCCGAAAAGGTATCAGTCAGTTTTTTCTATTTGGCGCGCTGAGGACAGCGCGCCCTACCGCAAATGGGGGCCATGGCGCGTTGGGGA